>BDTI01000091.1 GCA_002923215.1 archaeon BMS3Abin16
CTGGTCCAATCGGATCCTCCTATCGATAAGAATGTGGATATGGAGCTTCTCTCCAACTATGTTATCACGATACAATATGCGGATCCTGGTAGCGAGTTCATCACCTTGTCTATCGGTAAGAAGAGTGATGAGTTCAAGATTGCTGATGGCGATACCAATGTCTTGGGTTATGCGAAAGCAGCTGTTGATAGTGGTAACGACTGGACTGGTCAAGCGGAGGGTGCTGGTGAGTGCACGCTTGAGAATGCTGAGCAGACGATTGCCAAGGATAGCAAGGGTCAGATTGGCAGCAGCAATAACTGGATTAAGTACACTGATGACAAGGAAATTGACGTTGTTGCCAGCAAGAAAAAGTCCACGGCCAGCGGGTCCACAATCAAGGGCAATAAGTCGCCTTGGAAAGATTTCCTGCAGACAGATGCAGAAGTAACCGTGTCTGTTGCAGGCGGTACATGCGAAGCACTCAGCCTTGATGTAATCGACGACACAGCCGTTACATCTGCCGACAAGTCAGGCTACAACCTTGTAGCCTTTGGCGGCGACATGGCAAACGCGCTCTCAGCCGACGCAGTGACTTCCGGTCTCTCTTCAGCTCCATGGGCAAGTCTAGCGCCTGGAGTTGGTACGATCGAGGTCATTCCAGATGCCTTTGCAAGCGGCAAGTACTTGGTAATTGCTGCCGGCTCAGAAAGGACCGGAACCCAGGCTGCAGCCGACACCATGGCAGCAATGGTCTAGAAATCGCAAACAAAGAAGGCAAACAACGCCTTCGATTTTTTCTTTTTTTTATTTTTCTTTATGAGGAAAGGGAAGGTAACTTGATGGTAAAGGCACTCTTTTACATAGAGGGTAAAAAGATATCCGTACAACACATAGGTTGCAGACTAATAGTTACAAACGAGCTAATTCACCGGGGCTTTAGAAAAGGAGGGGCCTTCAACATGCCTGACGGCAGGGTTGAAGTAGTGCTTGAAGGGGATAAAGAAAAACTGATTGAAGCACATAAAGAAGTTAAAGAAAATTTACACAAATGGATAATTAATGCCTCTGAAGATAGAGAAGAATTAAAGAAGAAAATAGGAAATCCTGGAATTGAAGTAAGCGAATTGGAATTCAACGACGACCTTCTTGTTCTGGATATAGGCCTATTCAGCCATTCACTTACTTTTGATCAGATATACAAAGGAGTAGATGTTTATAAAGAGTTGAGTAAACAAAGTAAGGAATTGACAAGAGCAATTAAAAATTTAAACAAAACTCTTGAGAAAAAGAACAAAAAATAGCTATCACCTCCAATTGATGTTGCTATTTTTTTATTTTTCTTTTCATTTTAGTAAAGGTTTATATACCGCCTGTGACAGGTTTTTTTCGGTGCGCTAAATGAAAAGACTGCTTGTATTTGTGATTCTGATTTTGTTTTTGTCAAGCCCTGTTTTGGCTGATAATACTGCTGATAATAACCTTGAATCACTTTATGCTCCAAATAATAAGGTGAATTGGGCGGTGCAGGTGGATGGATGGTATCCTGAACTCCTGAGTAATTCTTATCTGGATAAGTGGACTATGAGGCCAGGGGTTTCTAGCGATAGGAAAAGCTTCTATTTCGATGTTTCAAAGCCAGAAAATGTTGAGATGGCCTATATTTATATTTTCATGGCAGGCTATGACTGTTTGGTTGTGGGGTGCGAGCCCTGGACGGTGCGTTTTAACGGCAATACACTTGTTGCCGGGGAACACACGAATTCTCAAGGTCCCAATCCTCGTGGTGATAGCTCTAATGGTGGTGGCGGCCGGCAGACAATAAGATTTGAGGTCACAGATTATGTTGCAAATGGAGAAAACGATCTTTATATAAGGGCTGATGACTTTGACTCCACGAGTGAACAATATTATATTGACGGGATAATGCTTGTAACTTTTTATCAGAGTCCAGAGCAGCATGAGTACTGGGTGTATGACGGGGTTGAATACCTTGAGATAAAAACGGTTACAGACGACTTTTTTTATTCTGAGGCTCTTGAGGGTGCCACATATCCTGATGGAAGCACAGGCACGCTTTATAGTGTGACAGGTATTGAGGATGATGATACAAACGGTTTTGAGGAGGATGACGCGCTCTATTTCAACGACAATCTCCTTGATCCGCAGACATCGAATTATCTGATTGGCACAGAGAATTCAAGTCGTCTAGATATCACGAAGTTTGATGTAACGGATTATCTGGACAGCAGCGATGAAGTTAAATTTACCTTTAAGGAAAATGCGGCGAGTTTTCCTGTATCCGGGGTGGAGCAAAACGTTCCGATCTATCCTGCGTTTTTCCTTTTGGATGTGAACTTCGGAGATTCAAGCCCTCCCGATGAAACTCCTCCTGTTGTCACACCAGTAACTCCTGCGAACAATTCTGTTATCACAGGTGATAAAACTGTGTTCTTAATATTTTCAGTAGACGACACGAGTGCAACGGTTGTCTTTAACATCGACGGCACTGAAGTCACTCCTACAGAGACTTTATCCGGGGAATGGAGTTATAGTTGGAATCTCACAGGCGTTTCACGAAAGCTTTATAACATCACGGCTGTCGCTACTGATCCAGCGGGAAACAATGGTTCTGCCACGATTTTTGTGGACGTTACCCCGCCGGCCGGCGAGACTACAACCACTACTTCAACCTCGCTTACGACAACTACTACTGTTGAAGGCCAGACCACTCTTTCAACAACCTCTACTACTGCGACGTCAACAACTGACACAGTTTCAACGACTACTACAACTACTACGACTACAACCACTCTTTCGCCGCCGGTTACAAGCCCTCCTGTGACTGCGCCGCCTGTGCGAAAAGTTGATCTCTCAATTAACAGCCTCACCCTTTCAACAGGTTCCAGCACACTTGAACGCGGAGCTGATGTTACAGTCTATGTTCTGGCTTCGAACTCTGGAGACACACCGGTGGAGGCGACTATCGCACTCTACAGCGACGATGAGATCCTTGAGTCAAAGACATCTGACATCGGCGCCTATGAGGTGAAGGAGCGGGAGTTTTTCATCCGTGCAAACAGGCTTAAACCCGGCAGCCACAAGCTCATGGCAAAGATACTTGTGCAGGGTGATTTGGCTGTTGAAACAAGTCCCTCTGACAATGAACGCTCTGTTGACATTGTTGTAGTCGAGAAGGGGAGTCTAACCGATTCATTAGGGCCTTATCTGAAGTGGGCGGCGATCATTGTCATTCTTGCAGGTGTGGGAAAGATTATCTACACCTTTGTTATGGAGAGAGATGAGGATTATCTCAGGTGATATGAAGCCGAAGATTTCTCTGATAGGTGTACTGCTCCTTTTAGTATTGGTTTCAGTTTTAGCTGGCTGCGTGGGACCTGACACTGGTGAGGGGACGGCTATGTTTCTCCCTGATCAGTCGAACCGCCGCGTGCCTGGCACACTCACCTTTCCGCTTGATATGATTTGGAGCTATGAGACTGATGGTCTTGTTTACTCCAGCCCGGCAGTGCAGGGCGGCAGAGTCTATTTCGGTTCAAACGACGGCGGAGTTTACGCCCTTGACTTGGAGGGCAAACGGATTTGGAGGTATGGTACAGAGGCTTTCATCTCATCGTCACCCGCGGTTTCAGACGGTGTTGTCTATGTAGGGGCGTGGGATTCTAATCTTTACGCTCTGGATTCTAAGTCCGGGGACCTGCTTTGGAAGGTTAATGTAGGCCCTGTGACCGGTAGTTCGCCTCTTGTTTCAGATGGCACTGTTTTTATCGGCGGCGGGCATAATATCTCGGCAGTCCGTGATTCAAAGATCCTCTGGAGCTATGAAACCGGGGGTTCTATCACGTCGTCGCCTGCACTATATAATGGAACGGTGTACATAGGGTCATGGGACAAATATCTACATGCACTTGATTCGGCTGACGGCAGTCTGAAGTGGCGGTTCCCGACAGAGGGCCTTATCTATTCATCGCCGGCTGTTGTGGATGATGTGGTTTATTTCGGCTCCTATGACGGCTGGCTCTACGCGGTTTCAGAGGGCAGGCTTTTGTGGAAATATCAGACTGATGGCGCTGTCTATTCATCGCCGGCAGTTGAAGACGGTGTGGTCTACTTCGGATCGGCCGATGGATCCGTATATGCTGTTCGAAAGGGCAGCCTGCTCTGGACTTTTAAAACCGGTGACAAGATCTTTTCATCGCCTCTTATCATCGACAACGCTCTTTTGATAGGGTCGAACGATGGAAAAGTATATGCCTTAGACAAGGAAAAAGGTGGAAGTATCTGGAGTTTTCAGGTGGAAGATGAGGTGGGGTCATCGCCTGCAGTTTCTGATGGCAGGCTCTACGTCGGCTCCCGGGACAAGAGGCTTTATGCATTTGGGTGATAGATATGTTTGATCGCATGCGCGGCAGGGTGCTGGGGGTTAATATAGTTGATCTCTTGGTTGTGTTAATCGTTGTTTTCGCGGTTTTCTCCTATGTTTCAAAGCCTGATGAATCAA
>BDTI01000092.1 GCA_002923215.1 archaeon BMS3Abin16
AAATAGCGGTGACAATCTCCTTATCAGTCTCAAGACCCAGGGCCTTCATAATCACGATCAGCGGCAGATTCTCAGGAACAGATGGAAATCCAACCGTAACCATACCATCTTTACCGCGCTGCACAGTTGCAAGCGCCCGGAATCCTCCGCGCTTTGAAAAAACCTTGGCAACCTCAGTAACCTTAGAATAACGCGCGCTCTTCTCAAGAATGATCTTATTAGGAGCCAAATCCTCAATCGTTACAAGCATACGCTCACTGCCATTCACAATAAAATAACCGCCAGGGTCAAGTGGATCCTCACCGCTTCGAATCAGCTCCTCCTCAGAAAGACCAGCAAGATTACATCGATTCGACCGAAGCATTGTTGGCATTTGCCCGATGGTAACCCACTCCAAATCCTTCTCATCCCTCACACCCTCCTCATCAACCTTCACAAGCCCCATCTCAAGCTTGACAGGCGAGAAATAACTCATATTCCGAAGCCGCGCCTCCAAGGGTGCGACATTACGCCGCGATCCATCAGCCTCAACAATCTCAGCATTCTCAATCTTGATCTGACCGAAACGAACCTCAATACCAACATCAGTTGCAATAGTCCCAGTCTCATCGATCACATTCTGAATCCGGGTCTCGATAAAATCATTATACGAGTCAATATGCTGTTTTACAAGCTCGCGTCTTTTTAAAAATAATCTCAATATAGGTTTTCTATCCATCATAAAATCCCGCTCCAAAATACTAAAGCTCCGTAACAACCCGAAAGGCAAAACTCGTGCCAACATCAGGACTGCTTCTCGTAATCTTAACTACATCCCCAATCCTCGCCTCAAGACCTTTAATGGCCGGATCAGTATCCAAAATAATCGGAAGCTGCACAGTCGTTACATTAAAACGATCAAGCAACTCCTCAACCTCTTTTTCCCCAAGAATCTCATGTGTTGGAACCATTTCATGGACAAGTACATCTACCATTGTTGTCCTCCAGTTAGAATAGCGGGCCCGACGGGATTTGAACCCGCGACAAATTGGTTAAGAGCCAACCACTCTGCCAGACTGAGTTACGGGCCCATTCCAGTCTGTTAACGTTAATTCTTTGCCTCAAAACCAGTTTCCTCTCGTTGTTTCCTGCGTCATCTCTCGTGTTACAATAGCGCCCTGGTCGGGATTTGAACCCGAGTCATGGGAGCGCTGCCCCTTCATCTCGACTTCTCTGAAGGGATGACAGTCCCACATGATAGGCCGGGCTACACTACCAGGGCTCAATAGTAGATCACTATTTTATCGTCTTTTTCAGATTGGTGTCAGGATAAAGGGCTGGCAGCGTCTCTGGTCTCCCATGGGCTCTCGCACCATAGTACTGCCAGAATCGCTGGAGGACTTTACTTCCGTGTTCTGATGAGAACGGGTGTGGCCCCTCCGCTGTGGCCGCCATACCCATATCCTGATGCAATCTAACGTAATGGTCTACGTTTGTAACGATTCGATACTTACCTTCATATATAAATTTTTCGATGAACCTCTGGGTTTTTGCGGAACCGAAAAACCAGAGGGATTCGCTCGGTTGAACTTGATTTTGAACCTGCTTATCTTATAACTATATATTAGGGTGAAAGTTAAGCGGGGATTTGAAATGATAAATTTTTTTGATTTGGAAGATTTTATATGATTGAACCGGTTAGAAAATAATATGGGGTTAACTGTTTTTGACATTGAAAATGAGTTTGAAAATATTTGGGTTAATAGAATTCGAAAGGAATTAAACGATGAGAATCTCTTGCTTTATAGAGAGGCCGATTTGCAAGCCTCTCTTTATTATTGGTTAAGGAAATTTTTTGAAAACCGTGATAAGAGATTCTGGATTCGAAACGAAGATCGATGGGATGGAAGCCGTAAAAAGGGAGGTAGCTCAGGGCGTATAGATCTTGTAATTTACAAGAACAGCGTCCCATTTATTCCAATTGAATTAAAATATCACAATAGCAGATTGATACGTGGTCATCTAAAAAATGATATTGATAAATTACGCTCTTTAAAAAAACAGAATTATGAAGATGATGAGGAGAATAAAATTCCCAAGCCAAAAAGGGCTTTTATATGCTGGTTAGTGGCTCGTGAAGTGAATTGCAAAGCTGAGCGGAAATGCATATCTACTCGGTGGATGGATGGTTATCTAAGAGAATTTTTTGGAATAGGAAACGATAAAAAGAATTGGGGTGTATTCAAGTATTGATGGGTTTACCCTCATTTTCTATCTCTCTTTCAAAACCCATTTATACTCCCTCTGTTGTAAGGGGTGGATATGGTGGAAATCGGGATTGTCGGAAAACCCAATGTAGGCAAAAGCACTTTTTTCAACGCCGCGACACACGCTGGTGCTGAGACAGCGGGCTATCCATTTACAACGATTGACGCGAATAATGCGGTGGGATTTGTTCGCACAGACTGTGTGTGCCGCGAGCTAAATGTGACCGACACCCCGCGGAATTCCCGGTGTGTTGATGGCGTGCGTTTTGCGCCTGTGAATCTCATTGATGTGGCAGGGCTTGTGCCAGACGCACACAAAGGGAAGGGGCTTGGCAATAAGTTTCTCGACGATCTTAGGCAGGCCGCGGTCCTCATACATGTGGTGGACGCCTCAGGCTCAACTGACTCAGAGGGAAACCCTGTCGCCGCCGGCTCCCACGACCCCGTTGAGGATGTCTTATTTTTGGAAAATGAAATTGAAAGATGGTTCTATTCTATCTTCAACAGGAATTGGGATAAGATTGCGCGGCGGGTGGAAACTGAGAAAAAAGATTTCGCCAGGTTTTTCGAGGAAATGTTTGCGGGCATCGGCATAACTGAAGGCGCGATTCACCAGGCTCTCAGGGAGGCGGATTTGGACGGTGGCTATCCTTCGAAGTGGGGTGAAGATGGGCTTTACCGGTTTTCAAAGGCTCTGCGTGCTCACTCGAAGAAGATGATTATCGCTGCAAACAAGACTGATGCGGCAGGTGCGCAAGATAACATTGCACGGTTGCGGGAGCGGTTCCCAAATTACCCTGTTGTGCCCACGTCGTCGATGGCTGAGTTTGTGCTTGTGAACCTGGCTGAAAAAGGCGCGATCCGGTATCTTCCCGGCGATTCTTCATTTGAGATCGTTGATAAATCAACGCTAACACCCAAAGAGGCGAAGGCGCTTGAGATGATTCAGGCCAAGGTTTTCGACAGATTCGGCGGTACCGGGGTTCAAGCGTGTATTAACCAGGCAGTACTTGATATGCTGGAAAAGATTGCAATCTACCCGGTAGAGGATGAAACCCACTTTACTGATAAAGAAGGGCGTGTGCTGCCTGACGTGTTTCTCATGGATCGGGACTGCATACCCCTCGATGTTGCGGAGCGGATTCACACCGATATTGCAAAGCATTATGTGGCCGCAATCGATGCCAAATCGAAGCGTAAGATTGCAAAAGATCACGCCCTCAAGCAGGGTGATGTGGTGAAGATAATCAGCAAAGCGTGACTTAGGGGAGGTTAAAGATTTTATTATTTTATTTTTGATCTGTTAAGCCTCTGAACCATGAGACTGTACATATCTGCGGAGCTTTTCTGATGACAAGAGGAAGTTCCCTGTAATCCTTGGTATTCAGTTGCCATTCAGTTATCATCTGTTTTCCTTTTTCTGCAATCATTTGAACCATGGCACGGTCTTTTTGCTCATTGACTCCCACGGTATTTTCTGGGAATAATAGTAGATTTGGCTGACCAGTGGATATGTCTTCAGCGAGGTCAACTGCATCATCCATCCAGGCGATAAATTCTCCAAACTGACGCACCCATTTAATATGCCATTCAAAACGGTCCTGATGTATCTGTGGTATGCATAACCAAGTATACAGCCCCCCGATTAAATAGAAGAGAATTGTTTTATTTTTCAATGTGTCTTCGCTTATATGACTCCGGGTTTTTTGAATGGTTTCAATTTCAGCGTCATACAACTGAAGGTAAAGTTCTTTTATTGATTCTGTGATTTCGCTGTGTTTTTTATAATATGGAAGCTCTGTTAGTATCTGTATGTTATGCTCTACAAGAGTTTGAATAAAACGTAGGGTGGAGGGGCCGATTTTTCGAAGAACTGTGAGTCTTAACCCTCTTTTTTCATATACTATTGAATGAAGCGCCCACCTGGGTAGTACCAGCTTATTGTTTAATCCTGCGTCTATCAGATGGTCATATATTGAGCCGTATAGATTTGATATTACACCGACTGTAACAATTTGTTCTTTTAGATTAGATGGTATATTCAAGGGTGCAACCAGATATTCTGTTAGGGCCCGCCCAAATCCAAGTACCCTTATGCAGTCATTTTCATGGGAGATGCCAGATAGCTGATTGAGAACGTTTTTCCATGTTTGTATTCCAACAATTTTAATGATGTTTTCACGTTCAATCACGCCCCAACCCATGATTTTTCGCATTGCCACCTTATATTCGGCAGGCCCTATTACTAAATCATTCTTTTCTAATTCGTGCCAGAGCAGAGCATTAAAATCCATGTCTCCTGCCATTTTAAACCTTTGCTATAAAGAGTTATGCGGCCCTATTGAAATCGCCAGAATAATAACAAAAAAATATTTGGAAAGATAATTCTCCCTCCAATAAGACATATCCCCGATTGCTTTCCAGATGATTCAATGATTTATTTCAAATCCACGTTGCCTTACCAGGGGCCGCCTTTTCCACCATGCCCGTGAAGAGGATTGTGACAGCCACCATCATCATCGCCATAGGTCCCATATGTTCCGATGTTGACCTCTTTACTCTGAATCTTGGGTGTTTGATATTTTTCTTTAGGTTTCCCGTCTCGCATAGTATTCGTACCACCTTTCTACCATATAAATTGACCTATCAACCATATAAAGTTAATGTAAAGTAAAGTTCTAGTATTATCTTCTAGTTACCGGTTTTTGAATAAGGATTATTGATTTGAAAAGGCATGGGTTAAACATAAAAAGTCTGGCTGAAACACTGTGTTTATGGCTCATATCGGGATGGATTTGAATCGGTTTATACTTGAGGAGGAGCGCAGGTTTGCGCGTGCCACTGGTTCACTCACACTCGCACTTACGGCGGTTGAGACTGCAACTAAAATTATCAGCGCTAATGTGCGCATGGCAGGGCTTGCAAATGTGCTGGGCAAGGCAGGTAAGGTAAATGTTCAGGGTGAGGAGGTACAGAAGCTTGATGAGATGAGCAACTCACTTTTGATCCAGCATCTCAGTGACAGCGGGCAGTTCTACGGCCTCGCCTCTGAGGAGCTTGACGAGGCAGTCTTTCCTGAAAACGGCGCAGAGGGCAGATATGTGATTTCCTTCGACCCCTTGGACGGCTCGTCAAATATTGATGTGAATGTAAATATCGGCACCATCTTTTCTATTCACAAAGTGGTTTCCGGAAATGAAGAGGACTTTCTTCAGGAAGGATCATTACAGGTTGCCGCGGGCTACGTAGTCTATGGCTCATCAACAATGCTCGTCTATTCAACGGGCAGGGGTGTCAACGGTTTTACACTGGATCCTTCTGTTGGAATGTTTCTATTGTCTCATCCGAATATCAGGATTCCGGAGAAGGGAGGGATTTATTCGATTAACGAGGGGAATTATACAATGTGGGACAGTAGATTGAAAAAATATATTGACACATTGAAAGCAAGGGGCACAAAGGCACGTTATATCGGGTCTATGGTTGCTGATGTGCATCGAACACTCATCAAAGGAGGTGTCTTCGCCTATCCCGCTGATTCGAAGAATAAAAGCGGCAAGCTCAGGCTGCTCTATGAAGCCTCTCCCATGGGTTTTTTGATTGAGCAGGCAGGCGGCAGGGCCACAACAGGTGTTGAGGATATTCTCAAAGTAAAACCGAAATCACTTCATCAGCGTGTGCCGGTGTTTCTTGGCAGCAGCGGGGACATCGGCGAGCTGCTTGAGTTCTTGTGATTCTGGTTAAGTTGATTGTTTCGGCAGGCATATCACTGTGTCATAGGAGCAAAAAAAATACAACCGTTCCCTGGCTTTGGAGATATGCGGACACCCCATTTTTTCCACGTTTATAGAAGTGCTGGCATGACCTCTTCTTTTTTAAATCCCTATTTGAGCTGCAATGCTTTTCACCTTCAATTTTATTATAACCATCTTTTTCTCCTAAAATAAACCAGCATTGTCACGCTAATTAAGGCCATAACGATTAAAACCGCGGGATACCCCCATCTCATCCCAAGCTCAGGCATGTATTGGAAGTTCATCCCATAGATCCCGGTGATAAAGGTCAGTGGTATAAAGATGGTGGCAATTATAGTTAAAACCTTCATAACCTCGTTCATTCTGTTACTCACGCTGGAAAGATAAAGATCAAGCATCCCTGAAAGCATGTCACGATAGGTCTCAATGGTGTCGATGGCCTGGATAGTATGGTCGTAGACGTCTCTTAGAAACGGTTTTGTGGACTCATTTATCAACTGGGATATCCGATCGTTCAAAGTTATTTACAACCTCCCTAAGCGGCCATACGGACCTTCGCAGCTGAATCATCACCCTCTTAAGCTCATGGATAGGATGCAGTGTTTTTGGCCCTGGATAGTTTAGGAGGTCTTCTTCAATGGACTCTATCTTTTCCCCCAGCCCTTCAAGAATAACAAAGTATTGATCTACAACGGTGTCAACAAGAGCATAAGCCAGATAGTCTGATTTCAAATTCCTAATTCGCCCCTTGCCATTTCGGAGTCTCTCCAAAATATTATTGAAAACATCTCCCGCTTTCTCTTGGAAGGATAGCACAAAGTTAGGGCCAAGAACAATGCTTATCTGTTCAGCATCTATTCTCCCCTCCTGCTCCAGAATAAACATCTTAATAATTATAACAATGTAATCTTCAAACTCCTCAATTTTAGGGCGCTGTCCAGTATTCAATATATCCTCAAGCACCAAAGGATGAAGATCAAAATGCCTTCCGATTTTTTCAATGACATCTATCTCAGGGAGGCCGTCTATTTTTATCCACGTAACGGTTGGTTTATCTTTATAGGGAAAACACTCCTCAGCAGATTCCACCCTCCTTTCCTGGATATGTACTTCATCGTAATCGATGATGGATATCTCTGTTGTCTCGGTCTTTTTTTCTCCCACGTGGATAAGGGTCCCAGGTGGGAGGCCGACATCTTTTGGTCCTTTTTTATGTTTGACCATGATAATCCTCAATAAGTTAGAACGTTTATTTATCTTATGTGCATGATTTATATCTCTGCCGAAATTTTTTTTGACACCCCGTCGCGGTCTGATTTGACAAGAATATTTATAAATCCAGCTAATTATACTCTGAAAACATGAAGGTCTTGCTTGCATCCAACATTCATCCTGCGGCAATAGAAATGCTTAAAGAGAAGGTAGAGGTAGTAGAAGCTGCAGGGGCTTCTTTTGAAGAGCTTATAGAGATGATTTCAGACGCTGATGGTGTGATGGTGCGCAGCAAACCGAAGCTTACGAAAGATGTGCTCGAACACGCAAAGCATCTCAAGGTCATCGGAAGGGCGGGTGTGGGTGTGGATAACATTGACGTGGACTATGCGACAAAGCGCGGCGTAATCGTTGTGAACGCGCCTGAAGCATCGACGACAACCGTTGCCGAGCACGCCTTCGGAATGATACTCAGCCTCGCCAGGAAAATCCCCCAGGCTGTTGCCAACGTGAAAAGAGGGAGGTGGGATAAGAAAAAATTCATGGGAACTGAGCTTCGGGGCAAAACCCTGGGTGTTGTTGGGCTTGGGCGAATCGGCTCCCGTGTTGCTGAGATGGGCCGGGCCTTTGGAATGGACATCATCGCCTATGACCCTTATCTTTCTCAGGAGACGGCACAGAAACGGGGTATCGAGCTTCTTGATATTGATGAGGTCTTGAAAAAAGCTGATTTTGTCACGCTTCACCTGCCTAGAACTGAAAAAACGGCTGGAATTATTGGAAACCACGCCTTTAAGATCATGAAAAACACAGCTTATCTTGTGAACTGCGCAAGAGGTGGAATCGTCGATGAATCGGCGCTTAAAGAGGCTCTTTCAAAAGGAGAGATCGCCGGAGCTGCGCTTGATGTGTTTGAAGCTGAGCCGCCGGCAGACTCGTCTATACTGGATTTTGACAGCTTAATCGCAACACCTCATCTTGGCGCGTCAACTGTTGAGGCGCAGGAAAACGCGTCTGTTACAACTGCCCGCGACATACTGGCAGTGCTCTCTGGTGAGGCTCCGAAAAACCCGGTTAACATGCCGGTCTTCGCGCCTGATGTGATGGAGCGCTTGAATCCTTATATAGGGCTCTGCGAAAACATGGGAAAGTTTGCAATCCAACTCACTTCCGGCAGAGTAGAATCTGTTGAAGTTGTTTACTGTGGAAGCCTGCGGGATCTGAAGGAAAAAGGCCTTCTCACAAAGACGGTTTTAAAAAGCCTTCTCAGCCCGATTCTACTAAGCACCATAAACATCGTCAACTCTGAGCTTATCGCGCGGGATCGAGGGATTAAAGTTATTCAGGGCGAGCGTGAAGATGCTGAGGACTTCGCGTCAATGATAATTCTCACCGTGAAATCAGATGAAGCGTCGCTTGAACTTAAAGGCGTGGTCCTTGGAGGCATGCATCAGAAGATCGTTGGAATCGACGGCTACAGCCTTGAAATCGTGCCTAGCGGAAACATACTGCTAGTCAAAAACGAGGATCGGCCGGGGATCATAGGCAGCATTGCAACAACCCTCGGCAGACACGGGATTAATATCGGTTCCATGCAGGCAGGCCGTAAAAAGCTGGGCGACACGCAAATCATGGCGCTCACTATGGATCAGGAAATTTCGGAGGAAGCACTCACCGCGCTCAGCCTAGTGGACGGTGTTTTGAGCGTTAAAGCAACAAAGAATTAAGACGCAAACCTTATAAATCACTACATGTAATGGAGGAAGCTTATGACATACAGTTACATTAGAGAGGCCTACAAAAGGCCCGGCGAATCATATGTTTATGAACTCTTGAGAGAGAGACTCCCAGTTTGGAGGAAAAGCGAAAGCGTCGTTAGAGTAGATCATCCTACTCGGGTGGATCGGGCGAGAGAACTCGGTTACAAGGCCAAGCAAGGATTTGTTGTTGTTCGAAGCAGAATCAGAAAAGGCGTCAGGCGTAAAGCTCGGCTCAACACGGGCAGAGTCCCGAAGAAAATGGGTGTGAAAAAGATCACAG
>BDTI01000093.1 GCA_002923215.1 archaeon BMS3Abin16
TCAAAGAGGTTGTTATTGAGAATAATCTGTATGAGTTTAGAATGGACCCATCGAGTATTACTTTTAATCCGAAAAAACATTTGAATATTTTAACAAAATTAGTTCATGAACTAGCAATATTAGAAGTAAATAAGTTAGCCCGAGACGATATCCTAAGAAAGATTGAAAAAATAACGTAGGCAGTATATCTTATCCTGAAGACGAAAGATATAGAAGGGGGTGAGAGATAATACTGTGAAAAGAGGTATTTAAGTTTCACTGCATGGAAGATAAAAATGGCTGGTAGGAGAAAAACAATAAAACACTGTGTTGAATGTGGTGAAAAAATAACGGGAATTAAGGATTACTGTGCACCTTGTCATGCGAAGATTTTAGAAAAAATAAAAGAGGTAAAAAGGAAAAAATATAAGACTGATTCTGGATGGGGAAAAGCAGATTGAGTGTTTTTATAGTCAGTAAGTGATCTTTATCATGAGAAACAGAGTTCTGAGGCTGCCAACAGGCAGACCGACGAACCCATACATCTCGAAGAGAGCTAGATTCCAAAGAGATTGTATCCTGAAAACACAAAATATGTCGTGCATTGTACGTAAAATTAATAAGATAAGAACTCTTACACAGTTTTTGATATGGAGCAGATAAAAAATGGAGCTTGAAGAACTACCTGGTGTGGGGGCCACAACAGCCTCGAAACTTAGAGATGCAGGATATAAAGAGATGACCTCAGTTGCTGCTGCCAGCGCGTCAGAGCTTAAGGATGCCTGCGGTATGGGTGAGTCAGCGGCGAATCGTATTATTCTCGCTGCCAAGGAGTCGCTTGACATAAGGTTTCGGACTGGAACAGAAATGCTCGAAAAACGTAAACTCGTAAAACGCATCTCCACTGGTAGCACTGCGCTAAACGACCTCCTCG
The DNA here is from genome assembly GCA_002923215.1 of archaeon BMS3Abin16. GTDB lineage: Archaea > Hydrothermarchaeota > Hydrothermarchaeia > Hydrothermarchaeales > SZUA-236 > SZUA-236. Next base: position 914 of record BDTI01000093.1, read on the forward strand.
GTGGCGGTATCGAGACTCAGGCGATTTCAGAGTTCTATGGCGAGTTCGGCTCTGGAAAGACGCAGATCGCGCATCAAGCGGCGGTAAACGTCCAGCTCCCAGAGGCTGATGGCGGCATTGAAAAAGGCGTTATATTTATTGACACTGAAAACACCTTTCGCCCTGAGCGTATAATCCAGATGGCTGAGGGGAAAGGTCTTGACCCTGAAGTTGTGCTTGAAAATATCCAGGTTGCAAGGGCCTACAATTCTGCAGATCAAATTCTTTGGGCTGAAAAAGCTGCTGAGATGGCGCAAAGCGGAGATGTAGGTCTTATAATTGTGGATTCTCTTACCGCACAATTTCGGGCTGACTACACGGGCAGGGGCATGCTTGCAGACCGGCAGCAAAAGCTTAACCGTCATATGCACACTATCCAGCGCGCAGGCGACCTCAACAACCTCGCAGTCCTCGTTACAAATCAGGTGATGGCCAAGCCCGATATGTTCTTCGGCGATCCAACAGCGCCCATCGGCGGGCACATTGTAGGACACACATCCACATTCAGACTTTATCTGCGAAAGTCCAAGGGCGGCAAGCGTGTTGCACGGCTTATGGATTCTCCAAACCTCCCGGATGGTGAGGCTATATTCATGGTTACCCAGGAAGGTATTAAGGATTAAGGATGACTGATTCTGTTGAGCAGATCCAGATAACAGGTGAGATGAGGGCGTCATCGGAGGAGACTGCTACTGTTTTTCACACGTCTGATGTGGCTGTAAAATCTTCGAAAGAAAACCCAGTGTTGCTTATTTTTTCAGCGGTTTATCATTGGAGCGAGGAGGTTGACGGCAGGTGGAAGGACTTTGATTTTTACATGACCATCTCTAATAGTGTGGGTGAGGTTGTTCATTCTGATCATAAGCATTTCGGTGATGAAGCGCCTGGGCCTGTTGGGTCGGATGAACATGCGTTTAAAGAATATTTGGAGGAGGAAGCCTATCTTCAGGTGTATAAACAGGATGCGCAGCCTAAGAGTGGTGAGGGTACGATGGCGCGTTCAATCAGGATTCCTGTTGAGCCGGGTAGGCATACTTTTACTTGTCAGCTTGTGTCCCAGTTTTGGTCGCGCGCTGTTGGCGAGGAGCGCGGGCTTGAAAAGAATAAGGTTGAAGCCGCGGCCCAGTGCACTGTAACAGTAACAGTTTCCTAGTTTTCAGCTGATTTTTTCGATAAAGTTTTGAAACTTTTTTTCGCTTAGAATATCCTTGTTTTCATCGTTTTTCGCGTCTAAAAGCCTGTATACCGCGTCCCTAAGAAAATCAGCCGTGCTTTCATATCTGCCTGATTTCACAAGCGCGGTGATACGTTTTTTCACCGGCGAGGGGATAGTTGCAGATACACGTGCGTCATGGCGTTTTTTGGCAGTCATTAAACAGTGCTTTGAGCGCTTCAGTCTAATAAGATTTTTGCAACAAACACCGCCCTCTAAACTTTCCGTGCGAAAGTTAAATATCCGCTGTGCCCTACACGACTTGTCTTAGGCCGCGTGCCCTGAACTCGAAACTCCATCTCCCGTGTTACAGACTCAAGGGTCTGAATCTCCATGAAACCAAGCTCCACAAGACGGTTGTGCACAAGCCGGGCGTGTTCAATATATGGGTTGTAAATCGCGATTCTTCCGCCCCGTCTTAATATTCGCCTCGCCTCTTCCAGGGTCTTCCACGCCTCGTTGAGATCAAGAGTTACAAAGTCAACAGTTCCCGTGTCTTCTCTGAATCCTTCTAAAACATCTCGCACACCCACAGACACCACATCTCCAAGCCCGGCTGTCTTCACATTTTCCTCGGCGACAGCCGCGAACTCAGGCTTGTGCTCATAGCTGTAAACTCTGCCCGATGTTCCCGCCACATTTCCCAGAAATATCGCAAGCGCCCCGCTCCCAGTCCCAGCGTCAACAACAACCGCGCCAGTGCCAACACCTAGATACCCTAATATCATGCCCATGTCTTTTTTCAGCATGTAGCTTCCAGCCCTGGGCATCTTCTCATAAATATCGATTAAGTCTGGATCAAGAACTGCGAATCGATGACCTAAATGTGACTCGACACTTTCTTCTCCCTCCTCAATGTCTACGCGGCCATGATTTGAATGAAACTCCGCGCCCTTCACAAGAAACTTTCGCCCCTTTTCACTTATGAGTATCTTCTTCATTATATCCTCCTAGATCGGA
>BDTI01000094.1 GCA_002923215.1 archaeon BMS3Abin16
AAGATCGAGCGGTTCTTCGGAACACTTGAGCAAAAGCACGGGTTTTTCGATTCACTCAATGAGTTTGTGATGTGGTACAACCAGATCAAGCCACACATGAGCCTGGACTTTGAGGCCGCGGAAACACCGGCGGAAGCCTTCAACAGGAAACTTCCGCCAGAAAGAATATTAGGCTACACATCAAGAAGGTGGAACAGTGTGTAAAATTAAATCAGGATATCACACTATTATCGGCGGAAGGTGCGCTCCATTGACTTAGAGAGTTCAGCGTACGCCGTAAAAAGCTCGGATAGTTCTTTGGAGGGAGTGGGAGGGGAAATAATTAAATATTTTTGGCCCACATAAATCAATGTCAGGGGATATTAATAAGATATCTTCGATAATAGAAATACAATGAAAATGACTGTCAGTTCCAAAGATAAAAAGAAGGACAAAAAGCTGAGGGAATCGGAGAAACAGTATCGCGATATATTTGAAAACCTGCTTGTGGGAGTCTGCATCCTGGACCCGGAGTCCAACTATATCGATGTAAACGATGCCTGGATAAGAATAATAGGCTATAGCAGGGAAGAACTGCTTGGAATGAATGTCAAAGATATCCTGTACCCAGAAGATAGAGAAAAGTCTGCGCGATATTTTAGAAAACTTGCTGATGAGGGTGCTTACAGGTCTTATGAGGGGCGGGTTATTACTAAGGGAGGTGATGTTCGGTGGATTGAGGTTGATTCTAACGCGATTGTGGAGGATGGCGAGGTTGTGGGGTCTCGTGATATTATCCACGACATCACCGAGCGAAAGAAGGTGGAGGGTGCCCTGTGGGAAAGCGAAGAACGATGCAGAACAATAGTAGAACAGTCCCCTATCAGCATGCAGATCATGGATTCTGAGGGACATGTCATAATGGTTAATCGCGCATGGGAGAAGCTCTGGGGAGTGAGCTTAGATGATTTAGGGGATTATACCGTTTTAAAGGACAAGCAACTCAAAGAGCTTGGCCTAATGCCCTATATTAAGAGGGGGTTTTCCGGCGAATATGCATTCATCCCTGCCGCAGAGTATGATGTGCAAAAAACCCTTGGGAAAGGTAGGACGCGCTGGGTGCAGGCACATATCTATCCTGTTACGGACGAAAGAGGAGGTATCCGCAATGTTGTTCTCATGCATGAGGACATCACTGAGCGCAAGCAGGCGGAGGATGAGCTGCGTAAGAGCGAAGAACGTGTTAGGTTAATGATTTCAGAAGTCAAAGACTACGCAATCCTGATGCTGGACCCTGATGGGAACGTGACAAGTTGGAACGAAGGCGCTCAGCGTATAAAAGGATACCGCGCTGAAGAGATTATTGGCAAGCACTTTTCTCGTTTCTATACAAAAAAAGACATTAAATCTGGAAAACCTGACAGGGCTTTGAAGATGGCTGCCGAAAAAGGGCGATTTGAAGATGAAGAATGGCGGGTGCGCAAAGACGGTTCGCAGTTCATGGCAAATGTAGTAATCACTGCGATTCGAGACCAGGATAATAGGTTAATCGGATTTTCCAAGGTCGTCCAAGATATCACCGAGCGCAAGCAGGCAGAAGAGACTCTACGGGAATCTGAGGCGCGACACAGGACCCTTGTCGAATCCTCGACAGACGCCATCATATCAATTGATGAAAAGGGCACTATCACGCTTTGGAATGAAGCTGCCGAAAATATCTTAGGATATTCCAGGGATGAAACCATCGACAAAAAACTTGACCTCATAATCCCTGAAAAATACCGGGAGCAACACAGAAAAGGGATAAAACGATTTCTCAGAACAGAACACCCCAAGATCATCGGAAAAACAATCGAATTAGAAGCTAAACGAAAAGATGGAAAAATAATCCCCATCGGACTCTCACTATCCGCGTTTAAAGAAGAAGGAAAATATGTACTTACAGGGATTATTAGAGATGTCACCGAACGCAAGCAAAGAGTGGAGGCACTCCTGCGAAGCTCTCAAATCCAAATAGCCCTCAATAAATTACTCCAGATATCACTTGAGGACATCTCTCTGAACGCCATGTTGGAGAAGGTTATCGACCATCTGACCTCTATCTCGTGGCTCACCGTGTGGAACAGAAGGGCAGCATATTCCTGGTCGAGGAAGACCCTAATATGTTGGTATTAAAGGCTCAAAAGGGCCTGCCCAAGCCGCTGCAGACTGTCTGTGCCCAGGTCCCCTTTGGCAGATGTATATGCGGTCGTGCAGCAATGTCAGGTAAAATTGAGTTTGTGGATCGTGTTGAGGTGCATCATGATAACAAGTATAAAGGCATCCCCCCTCATGGCCACTATTGTGTCCCCCTCCTATCTGCAGGCAAGGTGCTCGGCGTAATCAACATCTATCTAACTAAAGGACACATTCGTGATGAAAGAGAGACAGAATTTCTTGGTGCAGTTGCTGATGTGCTTGTGGGAATCGTCCAGCGCAAACGTGCAGAAGAGCGGTTGAAGCTTTCCCTAAGCGAGCTTGAGGCCGTTTGTATAATTGACAGACACATAATCCAAAATCTCGAGTTATCGGCGCTGCTGAGATTTATTGTGACGAGGGCAAAGGAGCTTACAGGCTCTGACGTTGCCTTCTTCGGATTCATTGAAGACAACGTGATCAGTTACCGCACCTTCCTGGGCATTCGTACCAAGGCATTTAAGGAGCTGGAGCTCGAAAAAGATAGAGGTGTGGGATGGTTTGCCTGCATTGACAGATACCCAGTCATCGTGAACAACTATTATACTGACACACGGTTGGTAGACCCGCCTTATGACATAGTAAAAAAAGAGGGCTTGAAGTCCTTTTTAGCTCTTCCATTTATGTCAGCAAAGGATGAACCGCTTGGAATACTTTATGTTGCCAACCGCAAGGATGTGAAGTTCACAGAGGAGCAGTCAACGATGCTTTACACCTTTGCTGAGCAAAGCGCCCTTGCCGTCGAACATGCTAGACTCTTTGAAGAGACGAAGCGTGCATATGAAAAACTCAAGTCACTGGACGAATTGAAAAGCGACGTCATTTCTAATGTGAGCCACGAGCTTCGCACTCCTATAACTATTGCTGGTTCTGCAATTGAGCTTGCACGTTTGGAGAAAGATCCAAGGGAGCGGAACAAATTTTTGGCGCTGGCCCTGAAAAGTCTTGTGCGGCAGAACGTCATAGTTGAAAACCTTATTGAGGCCGCGAGTTTGGAGAGGGGCATGAAAGCGTTTAGGCCGAGCGCCATTGATCTGCGTCCAATTATAGATGAGGTTTTTAGTGAGTTTAAACCTGTGTTCACCAAGGAAAAGATTGGAGTGGCAATCAATTTAGAGGAGGATTTGCCAGATGTCAGTGCGGATCCTGAGCAGCTGAAGCACGCCCTTCGAACGCTTGTCAATAACGCAATAAAGTTCAACAAGATAGGCGGTAGGCTGACGTGCACGGCGAAAGCAAAAGATGACATGGTCGAGGTCTGTATAAGTGACACAGGCATAGGGATACCTGGTGACAAGTTTACCAAGATCTTTGACCGATTATATCAACTGGACAGCTCAACGAAAAGGACCTATGTAGGCATAGGAATGGGACTTTCAATCGCTAAAGAGATTATCGAGGTTCACGGCGGCAAAATAACTGTTGAGAGTGAAGTAGGTAAAGGAAGCCGTTTCTGCTTCACAATCCCCATCTTTAAAAAAGGGGGAGATTAATGCCAGCGAGCTTATTGGTTGATGACAAACCAGACATGATGCTTGTGACCAGGAATGGAAAGCAGTACATAGCTGCATTATGAAAAAGATCAACGACAATAAGAAAACCAGCGAATGCCTGTAAGTGTTGTTTACTCTGCGTGCCAGTGAACAGTGAAGATTCGGTTCAAAAAAAGCCTAGAATACTCTGGTGCTGACACACAGATAAACAAACCCTTTGAAATAGATGAACTTCTCAGCGTTACAAGAGAGTTCTTAAAATAGCATATATTTATCATCTGCCTGGGCTTATGCCAAGGTTGCGGTGAAGAGATATATTGCGAGCATGCCTAGGATAATGAAAATCGCGATGGTTATGCCGCTGATATTCGGAGTCTCGATAATGAGGTGCTCCATGTTTTTTTCGAAATCCTCTGCACGGCGTCGCACGTCGCGGTGGCCTGATTCATCATGTCGCTCAAGCAAAAAATCCACTCCATAGCTCAGCAGAGCTACAGGGTATTTGATGGCTGAGAAAAATTCTCTTGCCACCTCTGAGAAAAAAACCTCCGCATCAGTATCAAAGATTGTGAGAGGTTCTCTGAGATAGGTCGAGCCTGAAGTCGGCCTATCCATTGAACCAGCCTTATTTTTGCCATCAACATTATCTTGAAAAACTCTGCCGGTCGTCTCAAAATAACCATGTTCCAGCTCCTTTTCAAATGCCTCGGCAGGCCGGGAAACCTCAACAAACTTCCGCCCAGTACTAGTGTATGTGCCATCAATCTTCTCTTCAAGTTCCAATGCAGTTTTCGTGACCTTCAAAAAACTCTGTCCTGTTTTTTTGTAGCTGTCGTCGATTGCGCTGTCAAGTGTTGTGAAGGGTCCTTTAGCAAGCCAGATCAGGCTTGTGGCCAGTTTTTCATACCAGTAGTCTGGTCCGAGTTTTCGTGGTATTT
>BDTI01000095.1 GCA_002923215.1 archaeon BMS3Abin16
CCACCTTTTTCCATCAGTTTGTGCTGTCGCTAAACTGGTGCAAAAATCTGGGCCAAAAAAATATTTCCGCAATCGAACAGCATTCGATTGAATTTATGATAATCCAACTCTCATTGGAGCGTTCCACCCTAATTCAATATTTGAATTAATACAAAAAGTGGTTTTGTAGTGCAAAATGCATATTCTTTTTAGTGTAGTTTTTTCTTACATAAGATATAACGACCAAGCTCACCTGCCGCTATGGAGCGCAGCGGAATAGCGGTCAGGTGCAGCGCCTTGTTGGGCGGAATTTTCATTCATATGCGATCTTTTTCAACGAGCCTTCTATAGTGTTCTCCAAGCGCAGTTAGCTTGCATGCCTTACTTTCCATTGCTGTATTCCACATATGAGGGACATCGACAGGAATAAGTAAATTCAATCTATTAAATTTTTGTAGTATTGCAAATACTCGCGTGTTTTCAGGATTTGGTGGAGGCATTCCATCGTCTCGTCCCTTTATCTCTGGCTCATACGTTGGGTCGAGAGGGAACTCGAAGCCAGGTGAAGGAAAAAACTCTGTGATTCTACGCAGATCCGTTGTAGGGATTGGTGGTGCTACTCTGCGTAAGGAAACAAACTTTTTTACATTAGTTTTAAAAACAGGTCTCTGTTCCCAAGCTCCGAGAGACTGATCAATATGGGCATAAATGCTGCCAGGTGTAATGTCTCCTGTAAGGTTGGCTGCGCTACCATTGAGAGCATCAACAAAGAGAGTTGTGAATACACCTCTTCCGTTTTTTTCTGTTGCGTATTGATCCTTTGTAGATGCTGTTAAAACCGTCAATCCCTCGGATAGGGTAGCCAGTTGTTCGTTTGATGGGGGAGTTCCTGCAATCCCCGAATGGCAACTGTCCAATACTATTATTTTGTTTGTAGCTGGCGATGCATTAGCCAGTGTCAAAATTTCGGATAGCGACACGCCTTCATCACCTCGACTAGAGTCCGTAGCTAGGAGATACCCACCTGTCGCCTCAATGTGTCCATGCCCCGCAAAATAAAACAAAGCGGTTTCAGCCTCAGTCTCGAACAATTTTTTAATATGGTCCTTGAGATCGCCTCGGTCTACGCAATCAGATTGGCCTGTGCCTGTGAGCAGCATACAATCAAAGTTAACCGCTCCGCCATCGTGACGTTCCATAACAGCCTTGACGGCATGAGCATCATCTACACATCCATACAAAGTACTACCATGTTCGTAGTAGTTGATACCAACGATAAGTGCTATTCGCATATGTGTACCTCCGGTGAGGTATTAAAGAGTATCAATGAACTTTTCTATAGCTGGCCACGACCATACTTTGGTATTCACTCCGACAAGGTTTGTTCTGTCATCCTTGTAGGCCCAAATACCTAGAACCTTCTTTTTTTCCTCTTTGGCGCATGAAATCTCCCATTTCTGGCCGCTCGAAGTGAGAGAATTTTTACTTACAAGTGCAATGACGCCATCGGATCGACGAATCCGAGTATGCACACGCTTTTTCCATTCGGAATCGTATGCTTCTTTTACTGACATATCGATGTACTCAAATGGTGAGTCTGTGTTCAAAGATTGACCTTTAAGGAAATCTCTTTGCCTTTCGTCTTCGATAGCGAATGCTACGAAAATTACTTTTTTATTTGCCATAATTCTTCTCCTTTTTCGTTAGTAGTTAAATACGCCATTAGTGTAATCTTTCCGCCCAACATGGTTTATTATCTAGTGTAATATTATAATGCTCATATAATTAATTTTGCTGACATTATTTATCCACTCAAAGGAGATATTCCATAGATAAATGACAAGAAAAATTGTATCTAACATACTGCAATCGAACACTGGGTTCGATTGAAATTTTTCGGTGTCGAACTTTTATTAAATTACATTCTATGGAAAATTTTACACTGTAAAATTTGGGTTCTTTGGATGCGCAAAACTTTCTTACACAAGAAAGGATTGCAACGCGGAGGACGGGATTTGAACCCGTGTTATCCAATGGATAACTGGCTTAGCAGGCCAGCGCCATACCGGGCTTGGCTACCTCCGCAGTTGTTGGTTTGGTTTTATGTTTGGTATTGGTGTTTTTTGTTGTGTGTGTTGTTTTTATGTTTTGTGTATTTTTTTCTCTGTGGATTAGTGTTTGGCGGACGTGTCAGTCGGTGGACATCTCCGGGCCACTGTGCTGGTTGTTCCATTGCCGGCTCAGCCCTGCAACCCTGCAAGCGTCGAGTGTTCGGCCTACCGCTGCTCCCTTCCGGGCCTGACGGGGTTCGACTGATAAAAACACGCCGGAAGTCCCTTCGGACTGGGGTGTGTTGCCATCGGCCCTGCAGGACAAGGCTTCGGCGCCGGCATTGGGGCCAACACTGTGGCGGTGATGCCGCTCGATTGACTTCGGCCTCTGCGTGGAGGCGATTTCAGATTACAGGGAACGCCTGGCTCCCCGGCCTAGTCCGCCACCTCTTTAGTTGCGTCTTTCCTTTTTATCTTTATCTCTTCTGTTAGCTCGCAGGAGCGGCATATTTTTCTGGACGATGGGTGGTTGCAGATTTTGCATTTGTGCATCGGTTTTTTTTCAGGTGTGCTTGTTTCTATGATTTTTTCCCATCCGCTGATGATCTTGTGTTTCACGCCGGGCTGATCAGATTCAAGGGTGTTTATGAAGTCTCTGATCTTTGTTCGATGGTTTTCACCTGCGTAGGGGCATTCGTCTGACGCGACTTCGAGTTTGTTTAGAAGCGCGTAGAGCATGATTTCTTTTTCAGGGATTCGGTTGAGCGGTTTAATCCTTTTGATGAGGTCTGAGTCGGTGGCTGTTCCTTTGAGCCTGTGGAGCCGGTTGATGTCGCCTGCCACGTAGTTCATCATGATTGCTTGTGCTTCGTCGTCGAGGTTGTGGCCTGTGGCAAGTTTGTCAAGTTTTTGTTCATTCGCCTCTTTGTTTAAGAGTTTACGCCGCAGCACGCCGCAGTATGTGCAGGGTTTACTATCGCCCAGTTCTTGGAGTTCGTCCAGCGTGCTGCCGGCCAGGTCTTTGATTGACGCCATCTTTAGGTTGAGCCGCAGACTTTTGCAGGTCTTTTCAGCCGCATTGATTCCCGATAGCCGATAGCCTGTGATGCCTTCATCGATGAGTATCGGGTGCAGCGTTATCTCCAGTTTTCCTGCGATTTTTGAAAGCACGCTTAGAAGTACTGTGCTGTCTTTTCCGCCTGAGATTCCAATTCCCACCCGGTCGAGGCGATTTATCATTTTCTGACTGCGGATTGTGTCGTGAACCTTTCGCTCGAAATAGTTGTTGAAACACTTTTTGCAGAATATCTGTCCGCTGTATCTGCGAGTGTAAACCGCTTTTCCTCCGCAGGCGCATTTCATGGTTTTATCCACCTGATACCGCTGATATGATCTTGATCTCATCACCCTCGGAAAGCTCTGTTTCTTCAACTGTTATCTCGCCGTTTACAACTGTGACCACAGCCTCTCTATTGACTCCAAGCTCTTCAAGCAGGTCGCAGACTCTACAGTCCTCTTTCGAAATATCTTTCTTCTTTCCATCTACAAATACGATCATAAGTTCAACTCTGTCCTGCCGCTTTAAGCCTCCAATGACATAGGGCTGTTAATAAAACTTCGCCTGTCATCCCTGATTTCACCGAAAAGGTTTTAACCCTCCTCTAAAAATTTCATGGGTATGTCTGATACTTCACTTTCAAAAAACGTTATCGATGCCTTTTGGCTTTTAACCGCAGCAGTTACGCTCGGGCTTGTGTTAAACGTATTCTTCAGATTTTATTAGTTTCTGTGTAAATTTAGGGTGGCGTGCCGCGAGTAACCTGCCTTCTGTTCATAGGATCACGATTGAACGTGATTTCCCATTTTGGCACCATTCGTCTAAGCGCCCTACCACGCGCCTCCTGCAGATTGTCACTGGCAGCTTGTTTGGGCTTGCATCCCCGAGGATGGCATGTTTCACTTTTCCGCCTGGCGTTTCAGACCTGCGTCATCATCAACATGTTTGTGTGCCCTGCGGAAAATTTCATTTCTGCTCCAGAGCCCACCTTCTCAGGTGTTGTTCGGGTTTCTGCACGATGGGCAGAGTTTCCTCCCCTAGTTTGCGCGAAGCAAACTATTTCAAAAGCAAATGCTTTCTCATGGGGTAAGGTGCCCTGCGGCTCGCCAAGTAAACTTCCCCAGATTAACGTATAAAAAACTAATGAAGAAGTTTTACTAGAATTGACATCCGCCCACGGCACAGAGTTTCGAAACATCATGACGTGATATTAACCGTTGTTAATAAAGGCCGAGGATTACTTAATAGGAGTTATAAAGCGAAAGTAGGGGGGAGCAAGAGAAGAGTTCGTGAGACGGCCTCAATTCATCTCGATCTTAATTCCAAAGGAATTGATAGTCACAAAGCGACTAGGGGATTGAGTGTTCTCGAGGAGGATTTTATAATAGCATAATCCTTGTTTTACTGGAACTATCATTTGGACTCAATATCGGATAGTTTTATATCGAAACACAACAACTAAAAGAATGATAAAATGCAATCAGAGGGAGTTAACATGGGGTCTGCGTATCAAGCGCTACAAAAATACTTTGGTTATACTTCATTTCTTCCTCTTCAAAAGGATATCATCAAGAACATTCTGCTGAAAAACGATGTTTTTGTCATAATGCCAACTGGTGGGGGTAAATCTTTATGCTATCAATTACCCGCCCTTCTTTTCGATGGTGTAACGATTGTTGTTTCACCGCTTATCGCCTTAATGAAGGACCAGGTTGATGGTTTGCGAGCAAATGGGATTGCTGCAGCCTATATCAACAGCTCATTGAGTTTTGATGAAATACAACACATAAAAACGGAATTGTCGGAAAACATGATCAGCATTCTTTACGTGGCTCCAGAAAGAATAATGCTGCCTGACTTCTTATCATTTTTGCAGTATTTGAATATCGGTTTGATTGCCGTTGACGAAGCCCATTGTATCTCAGAATGGGGACACGCGTTTAGACCTGAATACCGTCAGTTGAAATTGCTTAAAGAGCATTTTCCTCAAATTCCTTTAATCGCACTTACAGCAACCGCTATCATTGAGGTACAAAAGGATATTATAACACAGTTGAAGCTAGCCAATCCAAAGATATATAAAGCGAGTTTAAACCGAGAAAATCTATTCTATCAGGTTAAACCAAAAGATAATGCCTATTATCAATTGCTCCAGTATTTAAAGAACCATAAAAAAGATCCAGGGATAATTTATTGTTACAGCCGTAAATCCGCTGACAATTTATCAAATAAACTACAAGAAGAGGGACATCGTGTTTTGCCTTATCATGCAGGGTTGGAATCTGATTTAAGGACTGAAACGCAGGATAAATTTGTTAGAGATGATGTTGAGATAATCGTGGCAACAATAGCTTTTGGAATGGGAGTAAATAAGTCGAATATACGTTTTGTGATCCATTACGATTTACCTAAAAATCTTGAGAGCTATTATCAAGAGACAGGGAGGGCGGGAAGAGATGGACTTAGAGGTGATTGTGTTCTTTTTTTTAGTCATGGCGACAAGAGAAAAATAGAGTATTTCATCGAGCAAAAAGGAGATGAAACAGAAAAGCGAATTGCATATGGAAAATTGTGTGATATGGTTGGTTTTTGTGAGAGTAGAACCTGCCGCAGAAAAATTTTATTGAACTACTTTGGTGAAGCGTATGATGAAACAAATTGTGGGGGTTGTGATAGTTGTCTTGAGCCGAAAGAAACGATCGATGGAACCGATATCGCTCAAAAAATCATATCGTGCGTTTCCCAGGTTAAAGAGAGATTTGGAGTAAATTACATTGCTGATGTTTTATATGGCTCAAAAAATCAAAAGATAATTCACAATCAGCACGATACTCTAACAGCTTATGGCACTGGCAGAAAATACTCAAAAAAGCAGTGGCAAGTTTTTATCAGGGAAATCATTCAACTGGGTTATCTGAAATCGGAAGGTGACAGATACCCCATCGTAAAACTAAGTCAAAAGAGTCACGATATTTTATCCGGAAAAGAAAGGGTTTTGTTGACCAAGCCGACAGAAGAAGTTCAGATAACACGAAAATATTTTGAGGATGACTTCGATCGAGGTTTATTTGAAATTTTAAGAAGTTTGAGAAAAGAGCTCGCTGATGCAGAGGGCGTGCCACCGTATATCATCTTTCATGATTTGAGTTTGAAAGCGATGGCAACTCACTTCCCGCGAAGTCTATCGGACTTTCAGAGGATTAACGGTGTTGGTGAAAGAAAGTTAGAGAAATACGGGGGCTTATTTTTAAAAGAAATCGTTGATTATTGCAAGAAACAGCGTATTGAGCCCAGAACAGTTGAAGATAAAACCACTTTCTCATTCAAAGAGGAGGCGTCTGATAGATCCAAGACCTATTCAGTAAAGGAAATTCAAAGAATACAGCCGCGAGCGTATGAGCCATGGACAAAAGAAGAAGATGAAAAGTTAATTGTCGAGTACAAATCTGGTAAAACAATAGAAGAGCTTATGGAATTATTCGAAAGACAAAGAGGAGGTATTAAATCAAGACTGAAGAAATTGGGGTTACTTTCATAAAAACTACTCTGAGAGAGGGGAAAGTAGAGATTTCATCTGAGACAAAGTTATACCGATGACGTAATTACTCTGAGGTTATGTTCACGCTGTTAATTTCAATACTACTTTAGTCCTATTCACTGCTGCCAGCTTTTAATGATTGTACCACAGCCTGCCACCTCAGTAGCTGGACATGTAGAATTGAAACAAAAAAATATGATGTGTATAAATTCCTGCGGCTCGCCAAGTAACATCTCCAGATTAACGTATAAAAAACTAATGATGATGAAATCGTTCAGTCTGGCATGTTGTCTTCGCCTGCGAAAAATGTCTGCTGAATCGAGGTATAAAGGTCTTCAAGACCCACATAGGTTTTAGCCGAGACAGGTGTGAGCCCGCTTGCGCTGCCCATGCCTTCAAGTGCCCTGAAAAACTCGATGTTCGCCTCATTCTGCATCGTATGAGTTTCAGCTAGAAGGGCGTCATAAAGCACACTGAGATCAGACGCCCATTCCAATGTATCCTCCACTTTTTCCTTGCCCAACAGGTCGGATTTTGAGAGCAGGTTCAGAAAGGGTGTTTGAAACCTGAACTGAATCGATGCAGAAAGCATGAGAAGAGACACAAAGCCTGAGGGTGTGCTTGATAGAACAGGATCGAATAAAAATGAGATAATCGAGTTTTGCTCACCCACCGACTCCAAAACTACTTTGCTCGCCTGCCTGTATGCAAAGAGTTCGATCTGACCCGGCGTGTCAAAAAGCACATATTGAGCGCGCTGCTCCTCAAGAAGATCCTGTATCTCGCGAAACTGCACAGCTAGAAGATCAGCGGAGAGTATCTGCGCGCCGTTAGGGCCGACACCGTATTTCTCCATTACATCCCGCGTTGTAATCCACTCGCGCACATCAATTTCCGGCGCATAGGGCAGAAGCTCAACCCCTGGGTCAAGGTTGACAACGATTACGTCCAGCCCACGCTCCTTCAACCATTCGTGAAATGCCTGCGTAAGCGCTGTCTTTCCGCTGCCCGCGGTGCCGATGAAAAATATGTTAATCTGGTCTTGCTCCATCCAAATACCCCAGGGTAGCTAAAGACCCTCAATATATGCTACAACCAGTTTCACAGTATCTTCAACATCCTTTTTGCCTGCGACCTCAACAGGTGTGTGGATGTAACGTGTTGGAACCGATACAACGCCTGAGAGCACGCCACCCCGTGTGAGCTGAATCGCGGTTGCGTCTGTTGTCCCACCGTCTCCAACCTCAAGCTGATACTGGATCTTCCCCTCATCCGCGGCGGCGATTAAACTGTCCCTAACCGACGGGTGTGTTATGATCCCGCGACCCCTTCCATCTGCAACCGTTATCACAGGCCCGCCGCCAAGCTTTATCCTTGATTCCTCAGGCTTTGTGCCGGGAAAATCCCCGGCCGGCGCAACATCAAGCGCAAGCGCCACATCCGGCTCAAGGGTGTAGGCAGAGGTTCGCGCGCCTTTAAGCCCAATCTCCTCCTGCACCGTGCCCACGGCAACAACGGTATGATTGGTTTTCACCTTTTTCATAACCTCGATCATTACCGCGCAGCCCAGGCGGTTGTCAAAGGACTTGCCAGATATCAGTCCTGATTTCAGCTCTTTAAAGGGCATGTCAAAAGTGATGTAGTCGCCTACTGTGACACCGAGTTTTTTTGCAGCCTCAGAATCACCGGCACCCACATCAATGAACATGTCCTTGGCCTTCACAACTTTGTCCCGCTCCTTCTCCTCCATGAGATGAGGCGGCTTCGACCCGATAACGCCGGGTATACGGCCGAATTTAGTGTGCACAACCACCGGCTGGTTCAACAGGGTTTGATCGAAAAACCCGCCCAAGGTTATGAACTTGATAAAGCCGGATTCATCTATGTGGCGCACCATGAGCCCTATCTCATCCATATGCGCGGCAAGCATGATCTTTTTCCCGCCCTCTCCTCGTTTGGCAACTAGATTTCCCATCACATCAGAGCTTATCTCGCAGATACCCTCAAGCTCCTTTGTGATGATATTTCGTATCTCATCCTCGCCCCCGGGCACACCGTGGGCTTCGCTCAGCTTTTTAATAAGTTTAATCATAAGTTTCAACCTCAAATTCTCTTTTCACCGCTGCCCCATATAAATATTGAGGTATTTCGCGATTCGCCCAACGCCTTCGACAATGTTCTCCTCAGATGTGGCATAGGACAAACGAATATATCCTTCCCCCTTTTTTCCGAAGGCTGTTCCCGGCGTTACGATGACACCTGTATTTTTCAGAATCGACATTGCAAGCTCAGCCGACCTGCCTAGTTCCGAGACATTGGGGAACACATAGAATGCTCCCCCGGGTTTCAGACACCGGACTCCTTCGATTTCGCTTAGAAGCCCTACAATCAAATCCCGCCTCTTAGCCAGGGTTCTGACCATCTCTTTTGTAAACCCGTCTCCAGACTTTAAGGCTGCAACCGCTGCCGCCTGTGAAAGCGAACACGTGCTGGCCTGAACATATTGATGTATCTTGAGTATTTCTTCAACAGCGTCTTCTCTTGCATGAAGATATCCGAGTCGAAGCCCAGTCATAGCATAGGTCTTTGAAAAAGCGTTCACCGTTATGGCAAGGTCTGTGTATCTCCCGATGCTGTAGTGCTCTCCCATGTAGATTATCTCATCATAGACCTCGTCAGATATTACAAAAATACCGTGGTCATCAGCAAGTCCTGCGATCTCTTTTACGTCTTTTTTACGGGTGAGTGCACCTGTGGGGTTACCTGGCGAATTCAGGATTATCGCCTTTGTCCGGTCTGTGATCTTCTCCTCAATTGCGGCAGGGTCAAACTCAAAACTATTTTCTTCCGTCACCACAAAGGACACTGGAACTCCGCCCGCAATCCGTGTGAGCGGCGCGTATGAGACAAAGCCTGGGTCAGGGATTATCACCTCATCGCCGCTGTCAACAAGCGCGAGAAGCACGATTTCCAATGCCTCAGACGCGCCGGATGTAACGATTATCTCCTCAGGGTCTGCAAAAATCCCATTTCTCTTCAGCTTGGAGGCAATCCCCTCTCGAAGCTCTATTATGCCTTTGCCCGGCGTATAATGGGTAAAATCAGCGTCCAGCGCCTGTCTAACCGCTTCTTTCGACTCCGGCGGAATCGGGAAATCCGGCTCGCCCAGGCCAAGGTTGATAGTATCCTCACCTTTTGAAAGTTCAAACATCCGCCTGATACCGGAGATATCGATATAAGATGTTCTCTTCGAAAAACCCATGCTGTTAAAAGCGCATGCAGAGTATATAAATTACACGCTTTTCCGGAGCTATTCAAATTTTTTTGAACAAACCGTTATATACTATCCTGCTTCACACTTTTTTGGCTAGGGAAGAACGCGGTGGTGTGAAACTGACATCCCATACTTTACACCCATGTCCTTTTTTTCCACCGCGCCCCCCTTCCACACATAAACCAGAGTAAAACTGCTTTTTTATTTAACCAAAATATATTTGTTGTAGTACGTTAAATTAGCTTGGGTTTTGAAGATGGCCAAGGTAATGCTTGTTGATGATGAGCCAGAGTTTACGTTCATTATTAGAAAGATACTGGAAAAAGAAGGTTTTGAGGCGGTAGAGGCACACAACGGCCGGGAGGCGCTTGAGCTTGTGAAAGTGGAAAAGCCGGATCTCATACTTCTCGATATCATGATGCCTGAGATGGATGGCTGGGAGGTTGCAAAGACCATTAAGGCAGATGAAAATCTGAAGCACATCCCGATTATGATGCTTACAATCAAGTTTCAGCAGGATTTCAAGCTCAAAAGCTTTCAGCACGCCCAGTGCGACGGATATATCACAAAGCCCGTGAATAAAGAAAAGCTTCTCAAAGCTGTGCGATGGGTTCTTGGCGAGCCGCATTTCGACGCGGGTTCTGTGCCTTCAAAGTGCGGTATCGACTGCCGTGTGTGCGACCAATTCGTTTATGAGATTTGTAAGGGCTGCCTGGTAGATAGAAAGGATACGTGCATTGTAAATGAGTGCACTATAAAACAGGTTGTGAACAGCTGCCTTGAGTGTGTAAAAGTTTCATACTGTAAAAAACGTAAAGAGGCAATCGACAACTGCCTTGTCTTCAACCCTGCAAAGGAGGAGAAGAAAAACTTCATCCACCTCCTGGGTGAGGAGGAGAATGTGGATGGTATAAACGAGTTTACACGGGCGGTTTTCGATGGCAGCAAAGGAATTTCATTTGCAGCGTCTAAGGAGAATTCCCAGATCAATGTCGAGGGTGTGGATGTCCACGAAATCCATGATTTGAAGGAGGTTGAAAATAGAATAAAACAATTTGTGAAGGCTAATCCTAATTCTGTTGTTTTTATTGAGTCGCTTTTAGAGGTTGTTGAGAAGAGGCCTTTTCCAGAGATTCTTAAGTTTATTGACAAGCTCCACGGTATTTCGATTGAGAAAAGCGCGGGGATAATCGTTTTTGTGGGTGATTTGCGTCGGGATCAGCGGATGCAGATATTTAACTATCTTGCGAGCGTTCAGATCGAGGCGATTGTGAAGGCGATTTCAAATCCTCAGCGTAAAGATATTCTTGAGATTTTGAAGATGGCCGGTAAATCCACGTTCACTGATATGCTGCAGGGTCTTGGATATTCAAATCCCTCTAAGCTCAGCTTTCATCTTAAGATTCTCAAGCAGGTAGGGATTATCGATCAGGATCACAACGGGATTTATTATCTCACTGACACCGGCCGGAAGCTTGACGAGCTTTTGTTCAAGATGAAGGATACTGTTTCAACGGTTCTTTCGATTACGCCGGATTTCAAGGTTGTCGCGCCACCGAATCCTGTGGCAAGATCAAAAATCGAGTCCTTTAAAAGGTATATTAAGCTGGCTGAGAAGGGTGGGCGCTCCAGGGTTACAGGTGTTTTTGACGAGCTTTCAGAGTCGCTTGGAGTTTTCTATGGTGAGGAAGAGGCGACAAGGATTATTATCACTGTTTTCGACGAGTTTATATCTACTGAAAAGATGCTTGAAGACGAGGATTTGAAGAAGAAGATCAGCGAGATTGCCTTTGTATTCCTGGCTGATGTTATGCCTCTTGAAGACGCTATCGATTGGGCTGAAAAGATTTTGATCAAACACTCTCTCAAACCTGCGGAGATATTGGCTTCAAGTTAGTACATGGGGGTTTTTTCTATGGCGCTTTCGAGCATCGGGATTGTCGAGGGAGGTCTTTCTGAGGCTATTGTTACAACTTATCACGATGACGGTAGGCCGAATGCTGCTCCGATGGGTGTTTTAGGTCTTGGTGGGGAGGAGATTCTTCTCAGGGTTCATCGGGACACAGATACCTTTGAAAACATAGGGCGAGGGGGGTGCTGCGTTGTTAACATTGTTTTTGACCCCTTACTTTTTTTGCGATGCGCGCTTGTGGGCAGACACAAAGGCTCGACCGAGATTGAGACTGGGGATGTGCTGCGGGCGAAGGTTGTTTCAGCACCTTATCTCAAAGCTGCGAGTGCATATGTTGAGGCTGAGCTGCTGAGTTGTGAATATGTTAATAGAAAGGATGGTTTCGGCCGTGTGTCAGTTGCGAAGCTGACTTTAAAAGCGGTGAACACAGTTGTTTTATCTCCTTTTCCAGTGGCTCCGAATCGAGGGTTGTTTGCAGCGATTGAAATCGCGGTTTTGCTTTCACGGGGTGTGAAAAAAGATGTCAAGGGGTATTTGGCGGTTATTAAAAAGACGCTGCCGCCGGAGGAGTCGGAGGCAGTTGTTGATTTTGTGAAAAATTTTCTTGTTTAGACCTGGACTTCTTCTGTGAACTTGTATTCTCTCTGGGCCCGTGAGCCTTGGCGCTCAATTCTGCCTTCTTCGTAGAAGCGGGCCAGATAGGTTGAGACTGAGCTGAGTTTTATCTCGCCGCCCCATATCTGTTCGTATTCTTCTTTTAGGTCTTGTGAGCGGACCCATTCGCCTATGTGTTCTCGCTCTAGTAGAATGCTTAGTTTTTCCTTTTGGGAGAGGTTTTTCATATCGTATTCCACAAGCCATTCTGGGAGTATTTCCGGCGTGAATTTTGAGGTTACTGTTGTTTTTGGGGCGTTGTATGCGAAGTCGAGGAAGTGGTCTATTTTTTGTTTTGCTGTGAAGTGGTCTTCATCGTCGATTTGGAGGTTTGACTTGGTTTTCCCGTCTGAGATCTCTATTTTTATCTTCATGGGGTTTTCACCGTAATCCTTTTATATTGCTACTTGTTTATTAACTTGTTGTCGTGTTATTCTGTTCATCTGTTCATTTGATTTAAAAATCCAATTTTAGCTCCTGGATATAAATATGTTTCGATTTTGATTTTTCGGAAGGTTTATATATTAGTTCTGTTCACAATTGTTCACACATTCACAACCACACAACCATAGGGGGTAAACAATGGAGTTTCTGTACAAAAAAGCAAAAGAAAACACACAAAAAGAGATGGAAAGTAGGAAAGCAAATTCAGCCGATTTCGGAGAAGCCAGGATTGTTGTCGTAGGATCCGGCGGTGGAGGAAACAACACCCTAAACCGACTTGGAAACATTGGGATCGAAGGCGCAGAACTAATAGCTGTAAACACAGACAAACAACAGCTAGAGCGCACCAAAGCAGACAAAAAAATCCTCATCGGCTATGAGAGCACAAGAGGACTGGGAGCCGGCGGATACCCAGAAGTAGGACGACAATCAGCACTAGACGCAAAAACAGTATTAAAAGACGTCCTGTCAGAGGCAGACCTCGTCTTTGTAACAGCCGGACTCGGCGGCGGCACAGGGACAGGAAGCCTTCCCGTAATAGCCGACATAGCAAAGGAAAGCGGAGCAGTCGTCGTAGGCGCAGTCACAATGCCCTTTAAAATCGAAAGAGCAAGAATCGCCAAGGCCAAAGAAGCGCTCGGCAAGCTGAAAGACGCAGCAGACAGCGTTGTGGTTGTAGACAACAATAAGCTGCTACAGCACTGCCCACACCTGCCCGTAAACGATGCATTCGGAGTAGCCGACGAAATACTCGCAAGAATGGTCAAAGGAATAAGCGAAACAATCTCAATGCCAAGCCTGGTAAACCTCGACTTCGCAGACGTAAGAGCTGTGATGAAAGACGGCGCGGGCAAAGGAGTCGCCATGATCGGACTTGGAGAAGGAGAAGGAAAAGACCGCGCAATCGACGCAGTAAACAGCGCCCTTGAAAACCCGCTTCTCAACGTTGACTACAGAGGAGCTACAGGCGCGCTCGTCCACATAACAGGCGGCCCAGACCTCACCCTTGAAGAAGCAAGCACAGTCGGCGAAATAGCTACAACCTATCTCAGAGACAACGCCAACGTAATATGGGGCGCAAGGATCGACCCAGAGTTTGAAAAGAGGATTCAGGTCATGATAATAATGACAGGCGTCTCATCACCTGACATTATTGGATCAGGCACTTCGATTACAGTTCCAAACAGGGATTTTTCAGCTCCGAAGCGTCATCCAAGAAGACCCACTCAGTTGGCATGGGAAGGACCGAGCCGAAGGTTTGATCCGCTGCCACCAGAGGAGAAGCAGGGAATAATGGCGAAACTTGATATCGACTATATCCTATAGGTTTTTCAGGGGGTCTGGCATGATGAAGAAATTCTCCAACGCTTCCAACAAGATAAACGTGATTATGAGCGTTTTCGGAAATGATGAGAAACTGGATGGAAAGGAAGTATCTAGAAGGATTAAAAAACTCGGGTACGATGTGGATGAAGGTAATCTGAAGATGTTTATCTACTACCACATGCAGTATCAGTATCTGATGAAGGAGAAGAGTCAGGGCGTTAACAAATACTTCGCTGTCTGAACACTCTCCCTCTTTTTTTCTTTTTTATTTTTATGCATAGGTGAAAGGTGATTTGTGATGGAGGAAATACGGATTGGGATTATGGGAGGAGGATATGCGTGCAAGACAGAGCTTATCAGAAATATTTTGAGAAGCACTGAGATTAATTTTAATGACGCAGGCGAGTGGATGGATCTGGGTGTGACGGTTTCAAACAAGAGGCGGCTGCATCTCTACGCATCCCTTGAAAGGCGTGTGAAAAAGGGATATGCTGCGCCGCCGGGCGGGCTTGATGCCGGCGTTTTTGTGGTGGACTCGAAAAAGGGTGTTTCAAAAAGCGATCACACAGCCATAACCACTGTGAAACACGAAATGCCTTGTATAATACTGTTTGACGATAGAGAGTCAAAGGAGTTCAACAGCTTTGGGAAAAATATTGTCTGCGGTTCGCTTGAGCGCGCGGACTTTGCAGAGCGGCTCATCGATTTTCTGGCAAATATCAATTGTTGAGGTGAATAGAGGTATGGATGAAGAGAAATGGCAGAATCGGTTTACAAACCTCTGGCTTGCAGGCGAACAGGGTGGAGAGCTTGTCCACTCAATTGAGCCCATAATAAAGCCGGGTATGGAGAGAAACATTGTTGAGAGCCGGGATGTTTTATCTGGAAATTCGCAGGCTGAGGTCTCGCTTGATCGGGAGGAGTGGCTTGAAAAATTCGCAGGCCTCTGGCGTGCAGAGAAAAAGGCGCGTCTTGTAAATAGGCCTGAAAAAACCTCGTTAAACAATCCAGCGGTTCAAATCCCTGATCTGATGTCTGAGCTTAGCAGTGGAAAAGTTGTAATTGGTCAGAGCAGGATAAATCCGGCTGACAAAAACATGGAGCCCAGGGATGCTGCGCCGGGCCCGGATGATCTAATTGTCTTTGACATCGACCCGGAGATTGCGATAAAACTCTTGACTGCTAAAAAAGGATTCAGCTCATGAACCCCGACACACCACACTTAAGCAGGCAGGACTGGTACATCATCGTGGACTTTGAAAACAGCACAGGCGAAAGTGAAGAAGAACACACTGAATAAGTGTGCTGTTTCACATCATTTTTTTATTATTTCTGTGCAATAGTTTAAGTTAAGAAAAAAAGGGGAAGGGGTGGTATTTTACTTCCCGGCTATGAATTCTTCCACCAACTCACGCGCCTGGTCATCCGGGTGTTGGACTGGCGGAGATTTCATAAAGTAGCTGCTGGGTGCTTCAAGGCTGCCGCTGATTCCGCGGTCCAGCGCGAGCTTGCAGCAACGGAGTGCATCGATAACTACGCCTGCGCTGTTGGGTGAGTCCCAGACCTCAAGCTTAAGCTCAAGATTCAAAGGCACGTCGCCGAAGGATTGTCCTTCAAGCCTGATGTGCGCCCACTTCCGGTCTGTGAGCCATGCAATATAATCACTGGGGCCGATGTGCACGTTGTCCTTGCCCATGTCATAGGGAAGCTGCGATGTTACTGCGTTTGTCTTTGAGATCTTTTTAGATTCCAGTCTTTCGCGTTCGAGCATGTTGAGAAAATCAGTGTTTCCGCCCACGTTGAGCTGAGATGTGCGAAGGAGTTTTACGCCCCGGTCTTTGTAGAGGTTTGCAAGTACTCGGTGCACGATGGTTGCGCCCACCTGGCTTTTTATGTCGTCACCTACGATCGGGAGCTTGTGGTTTTCAAAGAGTTTCTGCCACCTGGGTTCTTTCGCGATGAACACGGGCACGCAGTTTACAAATCCGCATCCGGCTTCAAGGGCCATTTCCACATACCACTTTGTTGCGAACTCTGATCCCACGGGCAGGTAGTTTATCACTACATCTGCCTCTGTGTCTTTCAATACCTGCGCCACGTCAACTGAGGGTCCCGGCGCTTTTTCGATGACTTCGGATAGGTATTTTCCGATTCCGTCGTGTGTCATTCCCCGCTGGACTTCGCAGTCGAGGTTTGGCACGTCTGAGAATTTGATCGTGTTATTCGGATCTGCGAATATTGCTTCACTGAGGTCTTTTCCCACTTTTGTCTTGTTTACGTCGAAGGCTGCCACGAATTCGATGTCTTTTATGTGGTATCCGCCGAGGTTTACGTGCATCAGACCGGGAACTGAGTCTGTTTCTTTCGCCGATTTATAGTATTCCACGCCTTGCACGAGTGATGATGCGCAGTTTCCCACGCCTACGATTGCTACTTTTACCTTGCCCATTTTTTCATTTCTCCTTCATTGTTTTATCATAATCTAGGGTTTTACAACCATAAAACAGTTTCAATAAATATAAATATTTTACGGCCATATAATAGTCTCATGCCATTGGACCGACTCAAGAAAAAAACCTCAAAAGAAATACTCTGGATATACATCCTGCGCCTCCTCACCGAACGAGAAATGTACGCCTACGAGCTGAAGCAGGCACTCCAGGACCGATTCGAAATCGACCCGGCGCGGATAACATCCTATGTTGTGCTCTACAGGCTGGAAAACGAGGGATATGTTTCGCCGCGATGGCAGGAAAACAAGAAATACTATAAGATAACCGATGAGGGTATGCAACTTTTAGAGGAAGGCATAAAATATCTTGAAAGTATCCTGGGAAAACTGATGATATGAAGATCCGTTGCAAAAAAGTATCGCGAGGAAAAGCTCAGGGCAAAGCGATGATTTCAAAGGAACCGCTCTCATTTCTCGGCGGAGTAGACACAAAAACCGGCGTGGTAATTGAAAAAGACCACCCATTTGAAGGCCGAAGCATCGCAGGAAAAGTGGTGTTTTTCCCGAAGGGTAAAGGCTCAACCGTAGGGGCATACGTCATTTATCAATTGAAAAAAGCAGGCGCCGCGCCCGCTGCGATTGTCTGCGAAAAAGCGGATGCCATGGTTGCAAGCGGCGCGATAATCGCGGGTATTCCAATGGTGCATCAGGCTGACGCCGGTGCAGACAAAATCACTGAGGGTACAGTTGTTCTGGTAAACGCTGATGAAGAGTATCTGGAGGCCGATCTTTGAAAGAAGGCTTTGATCTAAAAGGAATCGATGACCCCAAGCTTCTGGAAATCGTTTCAAAAGCATTCACAGTTGAAACAATGGACACTGATTCTGCCACACTCTTTGTCAAACCCCGTTTCAGTGACGAAACCTCATTTAACATTGTTCTCGACGAACTTACAAAGATAGGGCTCTACCCACTCTACAGAGAAGAAAATGGCCGCCTCACCCTTCGGATCACAGGTAAAAAAGGGAATCGCAGGGAGCTCAACCCAGTTCTGCACCTAGTCCTGCTCTTAGCCACAATCTTTACTGTGACCGTTGCAGGCTATATCTGGTGGGCAGGCGGCGACTTTGAAAAAAGCGTCTACTTCACAATAGGGCTTATGGGTATTCTCGGCAGCCATGAACTCGGCCACGCACTTGTAGCACGACGAAACAAGGTTGACGCAACACTTCCATTCTTCCTGCCAGTCCCGCCTTTTTTCGCATTCGGAACACTGGGCGCCGTAATATTCATGAACTCACCGATTCCAGACAGAAAATCTCTCTTTGACATTGGCATAGCCGGGCCACTCACAGGATTTGTGCTTTCACTACCGGTGCTTGTACTGGGGATAGCGCGCTCAACATATATACCCTTCAACCCCACCGTCGAGGCTTCGCCATTCCTACTTGGAACACCACTGCTCTTCAATGCAATCAGCCGCATGATCCTTGGCCCTGAACTCCCCGGCCAAATCCTGCAAACACATCCAATCGCAATCGCAGGCTGGGCAGGCCTATTTGTAACATCACTGAACCTGCTGCCTATGGGCCAGCTCGACGGCGGCCACGTGATACGCTCAGTCGTTCCAAAAAACTTTAAAAAGATCTATCGAATAGTATTCAAACTGCTCTTCACCATGGGCGCAGCAGGGATTCTGGCACAGATCTACAGCCTAAAATGGCTCGCTGATCTTACATGGCCGGGCTGGATATTCTGGGCAGCGCTCGTCTACTTCATGACAAAACTTGACCACCCAGGCCCACTCAACGATGTAACACCCCTCGACCCAGCCCGAAAAGCAGTGTCAGTTCTCATCCTAATCATCTTTCTAGTCTCATTCACACCGGTTCCCATTATGAGCCTTTAAATTTCTCAAACAAAATATTTCATAAAAAATATCTCAAATCTTTATCGTTACTTGTTTTCCCAGCCTTCAATAAACGCCCCATAACTTTTCTTATACTCCCCTGAACTTCTTTTCTGGTTTTTTCAGCGTTTATTGTGACGAAAAACGGATTTTCATCAGCTAATTTTAGATAATTTTTCCTTACCTTCTCCAGAGAGTCGATTTTTTCAAGATAATCCCTTTCTTTTTGTTCATTTTTTAGGTGTTCGTAGGACTTGGCTCTTGAAAAAATTCTTTTTAATCCCGACTCAGGAGTTATATCAAGATAAAAAACGATATCTGGTATGAGAGAAAATTTATTTATTTCCATTATCCACTCTTTATCTACGCCCTGGCTGCCTTGGTAGGCTATGGAGGAATACAAATACCGGTCAGAGATAACTATTTTTCCTTCCTCAAGATGTTGTTCAATCTCTTTGCAATGCTCTATCCTATCTGCAGCAAATAAAAGAGCCAATATTTTTGGCGCGATCGTTCCATCCTTCAGTGCGTTCCTCAAAAGGACCCCAATTTTCCCCCCTGTTGGTTCCATAGTATGGAAAACCGAATGAGTTGTTGCATGTTTGTTCTTGTCGGTTAACCAACTTTTCAAACGCTTTGACTGCGTGCCCTTCCCGCTGCCGTCTATGCCTTCGATTACAATGAAAAGCCCTTTATTCATATTATATCACCTGCGCTATCAAAAGTATCTGGCCTACAAGGACCATAGCTATAATAGGTCGGGCCACCTTTTTTGCAAGCTTCTGTGTACCACTCACACGGGTGATGAGAAGGTTTACAAGCAGGCTCGCAATCGAGGCTATCACGCCGGCCGATGCCGCAGTTATCAAAGGCAGGCTACCAATGGTGTACATGGATACAAGCGACGCGATTACAGCGCTGCTCGAAACAATGCTTCCAAGGGTTATCGCCAGATACACGCCTCCCACGCCGAGGACCTGCACATATTGAACGACAAGTGATATGCCTAGAAATAGTAGCGCGAATTTCACTGCCGGAATGATTGCGAAAGGAGAGGATAGATTGAGGTCACGCTCAAGAGTATCGTCTCTCTCTTTTCCAGGCTGAAACCTGAGGTAGGCGATTCCCACAAAAACCATTGTAAGCAGTGGCAGCAGCATGAATTTAAGCATGTCAAAGCTGAGTACACCTACGATCACGAGGTTTCGCAGGATCATTACAATGTTTGAAAGCACTATGCCGGAGGTTACAGGTTTTGTGAGGCGGCTGTCCAATCCGGCCTTTGTTGATAGAGTGGTTATTACGACTTTACTGCTAACAAGGCTTCCCAGTGTGCCAATGAGGGGCAGGCCTTTTTCCGGGGCCATCCATCGCAGCGCTATAAATCCGAATAAGCCGATTGTGGAGACAACAATTACCAGGAGCAGGAGCACCCGTGGGTTGAGGACTCCGAAGGGGTCAATTGGATGGTCAGGTACGATTGGGTAGAGTACGAATGCGATGACTCCGAATTCCAGTGCGTTTATCAACTCCTCATGTGTGAGGTGTTCTGTGAATCTGTGGAGGTAGTATTTCGACGCGAGAATTATGCTTATTATCACGCTTGCAGCAAGGCTTTCAGCAACCATTCCACGGCCCACGAAGAGTCCTAGGGCAAAGGCGGTTATGAAAGCGACAGACGTTGTTATGCCGATGTCGCCGAGCTTGTAGTTTTTGATAAATCCCAGCAGCACGGCGATTAATGAAATGCCGATAAAAGATGCGGAGATAAATCCCTTTACAGAAAATTCTGTTTCAATGAGATAGGCGAATGTGCCGTAGACTGAGACAAGCATAAATGTCCGTGAGCCTGCGAGCACAGTCTTTTTCTTTTCACGCTCTAATCCGATGAGCCCGCCTACAAGCGCGGATGTAACTATCATCTTCACAATGTCAAAGACACCAGTCAATCAGCATACCCCCCATCTATTTTTTTGTAAGCCGCTTTCTAATGTCACCCAGGTTTTTCGGCTCCTCATCTGTCAGCTCTGATAAGGCGTCTTTCATTGGCTCAATGTCTTTGAGCGCTTTTTTCTGTCTTTTAAACACAATCGAGTCTTCATCCATAAGGCTTTCACTTCACAAGTTTAAGTACGTCTGTTTTAGTCACTATTCCAGCGAGTTTCTCCCGCTCCACTATAAGCACGCAGGAGTTGAATTCCACGAGCCGCGACAATGTTTCGAGGTCTGTGTTTTCCGTAACCACCGGAAAGCCGCCACCCATAATATCTTTAACCCTCATCGACGAGAGCTTTGACAGGTCTTTACCTGAAGACATTTCATGCACCAGCCGCTCCTCTGAGATGCTTCCAACCTGCGCTCCCTTTCGCACAACCGGTATCTGTGAGATGTTGTTTTCATCCATAATTTTTGACGCTTTTTTCAGAGAGTCTTCTGCTGAAACAGAGATTACCGGGCTTCGCATGAGAGTTTTTGCGGTTATGCGTTCAACCTTCTCTTCTTCCTTGAGTGCGTCAAGGATTTTTCTGAGCGTGGAGACGCGCGGGTCGATGCTCCCTTTTTCGATTCGGGCTATCAGGCTCTGGCTTACATTCGCTTTTTTCGCAACTTCGGATTGGGTTTTATCAACCCTCCGCCTGAACTGCTTAATCTCTTCGGGAGTAGGTATGGAATACATAGATAACATTAAATTATACTTTTTTAGATATAAATTTATTGGAAGATATGCATAAAAAGAATGAACCAGTATAGCTAGACTTCACAGTAGTCCATATGATTTTTTCTGCGTTTAGGGAATACCGAAGGCGATTTGAGCAATCGACGCGAACCACAAAATGAGGTTACGTGAAATATCCCAGGTATTATTTCTTACCGCCAAATATTGTAAAGATCCCATATTTATAGAAACAATCTACATCTCTAAATCCAAGGTCTTTCAAGGCATTCAATTGATCAGATAAAGTATCAGGCTTATTATCCCTACTCTCTTTGTATTTGCCAATAATATCCCCATAGTTATCTTCTAATTTTAATGCGGTCTGCGTCTCAATTATCTGTTCTTTCCATAATTGCAGATACCAGTTCTCAAGGCGTTCTGTCGGCGGAAGAATGACATCGATATTTACAAAATATCCACAGGGATTTAGGTGAGAATAGATGTAGCTAAAGAGAGACTTTTTCTCATCCAGGGTCAGGTGGTGGATGGCAAGCGAGGAAACAACAAGATCAAAATCAGAAAGATGAAGATCGGTATGTAACAGCTCTTGAAAGCTTGCTCTGATGAACTGGATGTTCTTAAAGCCGGCCAGCCGTTCTTTAGCTTTATTCAACATATCCTCTGAGCCATCGATCAATGTGGCTGAGATGGAATCATCAATTTTCAAAAGCTCATGGACGAGGATGCCGTCTCCACACCCAAGATCCAAAACCCTGTTTTGCTTTTTGACACCCAAGAAATGAGTGTAGAATGATTTCAATATCTCTAGAAATCTCCTGCGCTCTACAATATAGATGTCAGCCGCTTCAAGATACCCGTAGGCGAAGTCCTTTTCTGACCACTGTGTTTTATCAAATTCTGCCATAGTTTTATCCTGCCTTTATGCCCGATGCTGTGTGGGCTGTGTTCATTCCTATGCCCTACAAATTCGACTTATCCATTTCTGATTACTCGTTCTGCCAGCGATGGTAAAACCCTATTTACTAGGAATAGGATCTTTACCAGTCCAACCCGTATTTCATAATTATCCTTCTTTAAACCTTTGATAACTTCTTTTGCCAAAGTCTCGGGAGAGATTTTGCCTTTGCCACGTCCACGAGTCATATCCGTATCCACAAGTGAAGGGATGATCTCAAAAACTTTAACCGGTGTTTTCTCCAACTGGTATCGTAGGGATTTCGAAAAACTATGTATCGCCGCTTTTGTAGCACAGTAAACAGGCGCGCTTTCCTTTGGCACAATTCCTAAAGCAGAAGAGACATTGATAACCGCTGCTTCCGGTTGTTTCATTAAAATTGGCAGAAACAGTTTTGTTAACTTGACCTGTGCCA
>BDTI01000096.1 GCA_002923215.1 archaeon BMS3Abin16
TGGATTTAATCTATACCAACTACGCACTCTCAAAATGCAGGGGGTGGTATAGCGGTAGCTATCTAAAAATCCTGGAAAAGAGATGAAAATCAAGGAGAGGTGAGATATAAACACCCTGAAAAACCAGTGAAATAAAGCAAACCATTCACACCACCACACCCATTTAACAAAAAAACATAGTTAATCAAAATCCTCTATAATCGCTTGAACCCTTTCAAAAACACTCATCACATTCCTCTCAACCAAAAACCCTATACACCGATGTTCGTCATAATTTAAAAAATTTATTACAATGCTTTAACTGTGTTAGAAGGTTATGGTGATTTTATTAAAGGTAAAGTAAGTGAAGGCAAAGCCAATAGTCAGCTTGTTTGACTAATTGTTTTCTCGAAATCATCCGCACCCACCCCTGTGAAAAGCTTGATTTCGAAAAACAACAGGAAGGTTTATTACCTGGCTTTGGGGAGTTTTATTTGCTGATGGCTCCGATTATTTTGGTGATGGTATGGCTGGCGATGTAGGTCTGATATTTGGTGAGGTTGGGCATCGGGATTTTAACTTCCTTTTAAACGATAATTCCGAGGTTTCCAAGGGCGATTACGTGAAGGTGAATCATGAGACTTATGATTGGGTTTTATGCCAGATTACGTCGATTAAGATTTCGAATGAGTTTTATTCTCTTTCTGCGATGAAAAGTGAGCGGGAGGTTAAGGACACGGAGCGCCGGATTGCCACAGCCAAGATCATCGGTTTTGTGGATGAAAAAGGTATTCTTCGAGCGCCTAAGATACCCTTTAAGCCGGGTCAGAAGGTGTACGCAGCTGACAGCAAGCTCATTAAAACCTCCCTTGGGTTGAAGGGAAAGGGAAACGGTATTTACCTGGGGCTTTTGGAGGGGCATAGAGGAACACCAGTGTATCTTAACCCTAACAAGCTTTTTCAAAAACACGTGTCTGTTCTTGCTAAGACAGGCGCCGGCAAATCATATACTGTGGGCGTTCTAATCGAGGAGCTTTTGGAGAAGAAGATTCCCACCCTTATTATCGATCCCCACGGTGAGTACGCGAGTTTGAAGCAGACTAATATCAACACCCGTGAGCTTGAGCAGATGGAACGATTCAAAATCCAGCCGAAAGGCTATGATAATATCACGGAGTTCACGCCTTATCTCGATATCAACCCTGATGCAGATCGTAAGTTCGTCCTTGATTTTACCAAGCTTTCACCGCGCGATCTCATTGAAGCGCTTCCAACCAAGATTCCCGCGTCGCAGAAGGCGATTCTCTTTGAATGCATAAAAACCGCGCGGGGCTATGGCTCATATTCGATTGAAGATCTTATCCATCTTGTGCATGAGAATGAGAGCCGGTCAAAGTGGAATCTTATCACCAATCTCGAGTCGCTGCGGGACAGTAACGTCTTTGACGGCACTCCCACAAAAATCGAAGAGCTTCTGCAGGAGGGTAGGGTGTCGATTATCAATTTGAAGGGGACTCAGCCAGAGATTCAGGGGCTTATTGTGATGAGTATTTCAACAGCGCTTTTTGAAGCCCGCAAACGCGGGGAGCTTATGCCTTTTCTCCTTCTGGTGGAGGAGGCGCATAACTTCTGTCCTGAGCGCGGCACGTCAAAGGCGATTTCCTCGGCGATTCTGCGCACTGTTGCAAGTGAGGGACGAAAGTTTGGGATGGGGCTTTGCGTGGTTTCGCAGCGTCCGGCAAGGATTGATAAAAATGTGCTCAGCCAGTGCAACACTCAGATTATCTTGAAGATCACAAACCCCAATGATCTGCGGGCGATCAGCCAGTCTATCGAGGGCTTTACAAACGACCTTGAAGATGAAATCCGCCTGCTGCTTCCAGGTGTCGCGCTCATAGTAGGCGAGGTTGTGGAGCAGCCGATTATTGTTAACATCCGGGTGAAGCGTTCTCAGCACGGCGGCGGATCAGTTGACATGATCCGGGAGCCGCAGCCCAAGGCATTTGTAGCCGAGCCCAAGGTAAAAAGCCTGATACAAAGGCTGTTCTTCAGATGAAAAATTTTATATAAATTCTAGCCATATTAAGAACCACGCAGTGTGGAGTTAAAATTTACGGTCGCCATTGCTTTGGTTATAACATTGGCCATACCCCCCTTAATGGAGGTGATTCATATGGTGAATGATATGACAACAAAAGTTGCAACATTCGGAGGGGCCGTCGCCGTGGAGAGCAGGTAGCCTTCCCCCAATGTTGTAATCGCAAATGGTAAAGTAGATTTTAGTTCCGCGGAGACGGCCAATGGGAGTTCAAATCCCCCACTCCACACTACAGGTAGTAAATTTTCTTTAAAACTGCTAGGTAAGTTTTATCTATTATGGTTCGTTAAATTCACAGCATGGGCTCTTTGAAGAGTGGTGCGATAGTTGTTCTACTTATCCTGCTTGTCAGCGCTGCGGGTTGCCTGAATACGCCGAACATCGACAAGGAGAAGGCAGGCTACATTGCAGGGATTCATTTTCTTGAAACCCATCCCGGCGAGGTCGCGTCTTATTCTGTAAGTGATCCTGGCGGAGACGCATATGTAGTTTATTTCAACCGCACAGCGCCGGGTGGCGCAGCCCACGATTTCGCCGAGTACTATGTTGACAAGTACAACCGCAACGTCTATGTGAGCTCTAAGTATGCCACAGTTCTTGCAGTCACACAGAACAAGGATCTTGAAAAGCTTTTTAAACGCTATCCCTCGGCTCAGATTGAAGGCGAGCTCCTAGACCCTAGTGAGGCGGGTGGGAAAAAGTATGTATGGAAGATTCGCGTGATTGCGAACGGCGTGCACGCTGCGATCTTCGGATTTGATGCTGTTGAAGAAAAAATTGTTGGAACGCCTACGATATATTCCTCACAAACCATAAACATACAGCCTGTTTAAACCTGCAACACTTTTATTATAAAAAAATAGGGGAGAAAAAAAGAAAAAAATGAAAGAGCCCAAATTGGGCTCGTCCACAAATATGTTGTGTTTTGCCTTCTAGCCGAAGAGTGATCCAAGGCCTGCGAGGGCTTCTTCTTCGCTTGGCTCTTCTTCCTCTTCTGCAGGAGCGGCTTCCTCTGCTGCGGGGGCTTCTCCAGCTGGAGCTGCTCCAGGTGCTGCAGCGGCAGGCGCAACGGCTGCGGTGGCAATAGCATCATCGATGTTAATGTCTTCAAGGGCTGCTACAAGAGCCTTTGCTCTGGCTTCGTTGACCTCGACACCAGATGCTTTCAGTATCTTTGTAATGCCGGCTTCAGTGATCTCCTTTCCAGCAGAATGAAGCAGCATCGCCGCATATACGTATTCCATTTTCTTTTCACCTCACTTTAATTCTAATTCTCTAAATCAATGTTTACACTTATTCTTCGGGTTTTTCTTCTCCCGTTGATTTAACCTTTTCTCTTGTAAGGGAGTCCAGGGCATTGGCCTTTGCCAGGGCCTTTGCCAGGATGACATCGATTACCTCTTTTTCAAATATCTCTGCGTTGATTGCGAGATTACGCGCCTTGGAAACAGCCTGCGTAATACCGATTGCCGCTGTTTCCTTTGTGAGATAGGCTGAGTTCACGCTGAGATTAACTGCCTGCTGATAAGCAGTTGCAATATCAGATCGGATCTTATCCGCGTCTACGGCAAGTATGTCAGGAGTGTATGTTGTGCCTTCCTCAAAGGCTGCCAGGAGTTCAAGCTTGATTTCAAGCGGTTCGATTTCAAGCCGCGCCAGAGCGTTAGCGGTCGCGGGCGAAATCTTCTCGCCAGCCTTGACAACAAGGGTGTCCTCTTTTATCGCAACCTTGCCACCCTGAATCGCCGCAGGGATGCCGCCCATCTGCAGCTCGCTAAGTATCGGGCCTGGCGGGAAAGATGTGTTTCCCTTGCTAACCATGATATCTACAGGGGCAATGCTGTTTGCCTTGGCGGCAGCCCGGGTCTTGTTTCTCTCAAGCATGCTGTAGATCTTGAATGGGTTAGTCTTTGAAAAGATTAGTCCCGCCTGACCTGTGATATGGTCTGAAAGCGCTAAAACACCTTCTTTTGAGCTTTTCTTAAGGGCCAGCTTCATCAGCCTTTTGCGTGACATTTTGATCTGTGTGTCCTCACCGCGAACAGAGCTTCTGATCGTCTGTATCTGTCTGCCGGGAACGGATCCGATGTTTACAACACCTACAACAGGATATTCGTCAATGAGCTTTTTCAGCTCTTTAACCTCGTCTTTTTTCCACTGTGCAACGTGAGCCATATTTATACTCCCTCCACTTTCACACAGGGACCCATAGATTTTTTGATCAGTACAGAGCGGATGTTATGTGTGCTGCCGCCAAGCTTTGTTTCAAGCGAGTTTATCACAGCAGCTATATTCTTCGCAAGATCGTCATCAGTCATCTCCTCAGTTCCAACAGGCAGATGAAATGTAAGCCGATCCTTAGTTCTGATTCGAACAGTGCGCCGAAGCCTCTCCACAAGAGGCTTAATATCGATAGTTGGCGGAACCGGCTTAGGCATCTTACCACGAGGTCCAAGCACCGGACCGAGAGATTTACCGATTAACGCCATCATATCAGTCTGAGAAAGAAAGAAATTATGCTCACTGGCAAGCTTTTTGCCTATCGTCTTATCCTTCGCAATATCTGAAACCGCGTCTTTTTCAATCACAGTGTCCACCACTTTCTTCGCCTGATGAGCAA
This sequence comes from archaeon BMS3Abin16, assembly GCA_002923215.1. Classification (GTDB taxonomy): domain Archaea; phylum Hydrothermarchaeota; class Hydrothermarchaeia; order Hydrothermarchaeales; family SZUA-236; genus SZUA-236. The sequence continues at coordinate 4,698 of BDTI01000096.1, forward strand.
GCTCACCATCAGCAAAAAGAGCGATCTTCACACTCTTTCCCCTGCCGCTGGGCAGAAGCACTTCCTGGTCAATCCGATTCTCAGGCTTGTTCATATCCAGGTTCCGTAGATTCACAACGAGATCAATACTCTGAAGAAAATTGCGCTTCTTCGTCGCTTTGACCTCTCCTACAGCCTTTAAAACCGACTCTGTAGTAACCATCTATATTCACCATTCCTTTCCTTTAAATGACTCGTCGTAATCGCCTTTTGCAACAGCCGCTTGAAACTCCTTGGCAGGCTTGCCATCAAGCTTCACACCCATTGAAACACAGGTGCCGGAAATCTCCATAACCGCTGCTTTGAGGCTGGCTGCGAGGAGGCTGTCCTTTTTCATGCCCGCAATCTTAGCCGCCTGCTCAACTGTGAGATCACCCACAAAAGTTGTCCGCGCCTCACCAGAGCCCTTGTCAATTCCGAGCTCCTTGAGTATGAGAGCGCTTGCAGGCGGAGTGCCAACCTCAATTTCAAATGACTTCGTAGCCGGATCAACAACCACGACAACAGGCACCTTCATCCCTGCAAAAGCCTTGGTCTTTTCATTGATCTTAGCAACAACCTGGCCGATGTTCACACCGGCAGGCCCCAAAGCTGGACCTAATGGAGGTCCGGCTGATGCCTTCCCACCCTCTACAAGGGCGTCTATCTTTATTGTCAACCTAATTCCTCCTTCATAACAATTCTAATATCGTTTCCAGAGACTGTTACAGGGATTGGAACCGTTGCCTCAAAGAGAACAACAGTTATCTCTTCCTTAGTCTCATCAACCTTGGTAACCCTGGCCCTTGAGCCTTTGAACGGTCCGCTGGTAAACTCGACTACATCGCCGAGATTCACCTTGGCAACCGCTGAAACAGGCTCAAGGAATTTCTCAATATCATCAATCGCCATCTCGCCTTCAACGATACCGCGCACATGAGATATCCCTGGAAGAGATTTCTCAATCTCCGTGTGATCCAAGGCCTCAATCACAATATAGCCCCGAAGCTCAGGCGTCACCAAAATAGAGTATATATTTACTCCTAGCTTGGATATCCTAGAGTATATCATGCTGGCTACATTTCTTTCCTGACCAATCGTGGTCCTTAAGGCGTAGAAGCTACTTTGCTGCCCTTCATCTGAGTCCATTATAATTTTCCTCCAAAAATAGAGAGAACATCTTCAAGTCAAAGTTATATAATATATATAGATTACTGCTGAACCGGCGGTGTGTGATATCCTGATTTAATTTTACACACTGTTCCACCTTCTTGATGTGTAGCCTAATATTCTTTCTGGCGGAAGTTTCCTGTTGAAGGCTTCCGCCGGTGTTTCCGCGGCCTCAAAGTCCAGGCTCATGTGTGGCTTGATCTGGTTGTACCACATCACAAACTCATTGAGTGAATCGAAAAACCCGTGCTTTTGCTCAAGTGTTCCGAAGAACCGCTCGATCTT
>BDTI01000097.1 GCA_002923215.1 archaeon BMS3Abin16
GCTCAGCCTCCAGTTTTTTCCGTTGAGCCCGAAGCAGCGAAAGAAGCTTTAGTTTTTCCAAGTCATTTTTCACATTCTCTTCAAGCTCAATCAACCTGTTTTTCTGCTCACCCCGGCGCGTTTCCAGTTCAAAGGCGGATTCAACATTTATCTTTGCCAGGGTGCTCACTTTGCCTTCAAGTGTTTTCACCGTCTCCCGCAGCACTTTAATCTCAACTGCCAGTTTAGATATCCCTGCCTTGAGTGTCTCTTTTTCACTTGTGTATTTTCTCTGCAACTCTTTTTTATGGGCTGCTGTGAGGTCCCGCCCGCAGACCGGGCAGCTTCCAACAGCATCATCCAGGCCTGCGATGGCTTTTCGAACACTGTCGAGCGCTGCGTTGTATTCGCCTAATCCCCTTGTTTTTTCCTCCAGATTTTCGCGCGCCTTTTTCAGCTCATTTTGCAGGCTGGCCCGTTGTGTTTCAACCGATTCTTTGAGCTGAAACCCTTTTTTAACCTCTAGTTTCAGATGCTGCGATGCTGTTTCAAAAATTCTTTTCAGCCGGTCATCAAGAGTTGTTACATCCCGCGTCACCCTTTCAATCTCGCGTCGAAGGCCGGCCACCCGCTCATGAGCAAGACTGAAACCACTGATCTCACTTTGAAGTGTTTCAAGCTCTTTTTCAATCTCACCCGCCCTCACCTTTTTCGGCTCAGACTCCGCGAGCAAAACCTCATACTCAGATATTCGAGCCAGCTCTTTTTCAAAGTGCCCAAGGCTCAGACGATCCCTTTCAATCTCCCCTGCAAGCTTCAAAATCTCTTCAAGCAAAGCCATAGTTTTTTCAACACTCAAAAGCTCTGTTTTCGCATTTTTAATCTCTTTTACAAGGCCTGCAAGCTCGGACTTCGAATCTTTAATCCGAACTTTAAGCTCGGTAAGCGCCTCTTTTTTACCTGCAAGCTCCGCGGGCACACGGCTGAAACCAGCGATTTTCCCATCAAATTCTTTGATAATCTGCAGGATGTTTTTATGCGCCGACTCAAGGTCCTCAGTTCCGATCAAACGCCCAATATGCTGCTTGCGCGTCCCGGCGTCGCTTGAGAGGAGCCCGTCAATCTCACCCTGACGAATATAGACTGCGCTTGTGAAAAGCTCGCCGTTCATGCCAAGTGTTGCCTCAACCTCGGCTGTTACCTCCCTCTCAGTCTTAGCAATAAGAGTCTCAACTTCAGCTCCGAGCAAGTAGAAATATGACTCAGCCCCGCGTTTTTTTGTTCTCCTCCTCCGAACCCTGTATTTTCTGCCGTTCGAATGAAAATCAACGGTAACCTCGGTTTCACGCTCGCCAAGCGAGATAAGCTCGTCCACACCCACGCCGCCGGGCTTTTCCTTAAAAAGCGCAAATCCGATCGCGTCGAGAATCGAGGTTTTGCCAGCGCCGTTTTCACCAATGATAACCGTCGTACCCCGCTCAAGCCTTAGCCGGGTGTCACGATGACTTCGAAAGTTTTTCAGCCGAACACCATCAATAATCACTCCTCATCCCCCCGATTCCACCGCTCATAAAAATCATCAGCAAGACCCTGCGCACCCTCAACATCACTGCGACCTAGACGTTTGAAAAGATCAAAGGCAAAACCCCTCTCATCCACAGCAAGTTCGCCGAGGGCATCGTCTAAAAGCTCCTTTAGATCAATCGCCTCGCCACGGGTAAAGGTTTCATCGGTTGGAGCGGAAATCTTTCTAACATCAAGATAAAGCGACCCCTCTGATAATACCTCTTTCGCCTTCTCATAGAGAACATTAAACTCCTCGTCACCTTTGATTCGCAGCGACACAACAGGCTGCCTCCCAGATTCAACCTGACCGGACAGAGCGCTGATCTCCTCAACACTTGAAACCTCAGCACGCACAACAGGCCGAACACAGCTCAGATCAACACGCCGGGGCCGCATATCACAGGTGTCAAATGTCAGAAAACCCTTGCCAGACTTCTCCCAGTCACCTGCTTCATCGCTGCGCCAAATCTCTGTGGAACCAGGGTAACACAGGTGTCCGCCCCCGTATTCATCCTCTATTCGGCTGTGCACATGACCAAGCGCATAATAATTTATACTTGGGGGCAGCTCACCAACAGCCAGCTCAAACTCATAGGGCAGATACTTGTCAAGCCCCTGATGAAGAAGCAGAATACTGCATTTGAAATCCTTCGCCTCCCCAGCCAGGCCGCCGATATGTTCAAGCAGAATATCCCTGTAGCTTTTTGAAAGATAAGGCACACCCCCGATAAAAACATCATCAACGACAATTGAGGGCTTATCCAGCGTTAAAACATCAACATCATCAAAAATCGCGTGCGGAGCCATCGCACCCCGGCGCATAAGCATATCATGATTCCCCGGAATCATCACCACCCGAACACCTTTCGACGTGAGCCTTTCAATCCCGCGCTTCGCCTCAACAAGCGCTCGAATCGGAGGCCGCGGCTCATCAAACAAATCCCCGGCATGCAACGCCACATCCACACCTTCAGAAATCATAAAATCCACAGCTTCATGCCATGCTCGATAAAAATCCTGCTCCCGCTCATCAAGATTAAACTGCCGAAAACCAAGATGCGTGTCAGCGATATGAGCAAAGAGCATGAAACCACACTGGCAGTTGGACCATATAAAAATTTCAGTGGAAATCAAGGAGGAGGGAAAATCGATTTTCCCACAACCATGTGAATAAAAAACAAAAACTCTTCAGCCTCTGCCTCGGTAAGTTTAAATAACCCATTAGATACACTAACGCAAAAACCAATCAACGCTCCGGTAGTGTAGCACGGCCAATCATATCGGACTTTCAATCCGATGACTCGGGTTCGAATCCCGGCCGGAGCACTTTTTCTTTTTGAAAAGAAAACCTGCGCTAAAAGAAACCCAAAATTTGCATACGCAAATTCTTCCCTAGAATGTATATTAATCCGCTCGACACCGATGCATCTTTTCTTTGTGGAAAGAAAAATCACTTCGTTTTCACGAAATTTAAAGCAACGCTTTAGAGTGCCAAAAAGAACCTGCATTCTTCCTGCGGATCTCTGGGCCGATGACCAGGGCACTGATGGAAAGGATACAGAAAAGAGTGAAACTAGCCTGATATATGGCGCATCTCAAGTCATCGGTTTCTGGATGGCCGTAGCTTTCTAAACTGCTTCAACACTGGTTATCTCAGGGATGTGCTGTCTGATAAGTGCTTCAACACCGTTTTTCAGTGTCATCTGCGACATGGGGCAGCTTCCGCAGGCACCTGTGAGCCGAACCTTGACCACGTTGTTTTCTACTGACACAAACTCGATGTCGCCGCCGTCTGCCTGCAGGCTGGGCCGAATCCTTGAAATAAGCTCTTCAATCTGTTCTTTCATGGCTATCACATTTTATCTCGGTTCTATGACCTAATAAACATTGCCGTTCAACACAAAATATAAAAAACAATTGCCCTCTATTTACAAAGTCCAACTATGTGGATTAAAAATAATCGTGTCATATTGAGGAAATAAAGTTTCATGCTAAGCGTTGATAAGAAGAAGTGTTTTTACTGCGGCACCTGTGTGAGTGTGTGCCCACAGGCGGCAATCGAGCTGCTTGACATTGGTGAGGTGGCAATCGGCGGGGGCTGTGTAGAATATGTGTGCAGGAAGTGGAACTGCAGGCTCTGCGTGAAATCCTGTCCTGTGGGAGCGATTTATGAAGTATGATGTGGTTGTAATCGGCGCCGGGCCTGCGGGGAGCATGACAGCCCGCGACCTTGCGCGAGGTGGCGCGAGTGTTCTGCTCGTGGAGAAGCGTCCTGAAATCGGGATGCCTGTTCGATGCGGCGAGGCAACAGGGATACCGGGTCTCGCGCTTGTGGATGTTGTGCCCTGGAAACGCGCGGTCGCCTCTGAAACAAAGGGCTCCTATCTTTACTCGCCTGACGGAACAAGGGTAGAACTGCTTGCAGATCATGTGAACGGCTACGTCCTTGAACGCAGGATTTTTGACAAGCAGCTTGCTGTGGAGGCGGCAAAGGCCAGTGCAGTGGTTAGGGTGCGAACCTATGCAACAGGCATTGTGAAAGAGGAGGGCAGGATTGTTGGTGTGAAGCTGAAACATTTCAACGATGAATTTGAGGTTCGATGCAGCGTTGTCGTGGGCGCCGATGGAATAGAGGGAAAGGTTGGCAGATGGGCTGGAATCGACACGCGTACAAGCCTTCCGCAGATGGCGTCAAATCTCCAGTATGAGATGGCGGGAATTGAGATGGATAACCCTGATGTAATGGAATTTTATTTCGGGAACGATGTGTGTCCGGGAGGGTATGTGTGGGTTTTTCCAAAGGGTGATGGCTGCGCGAATGTGGGGCTTGGAACGAGGGATCGAAACCAGACTCCAAAAGAGTATCTTGACCGTTTTATCTCGGAGCATGAAAATCTTTCAAGGGGCAGTGTTGTGGGTGTGAACGCGGGTGGTGTTCCTGTTGCCGGGCCGATCGATGTGAGTGTGAAAGATAACATTGTACTTGTCGGTGATTCAGCGCGGCAGATTGATCCTTTGACTGGCGGCGGAATCTATAATGCCATGCACTGTGGAAGGCTTGCGGCGGAAACCATTCTAAAATCTATTGAGACCGGTGATTTCTCAGCCTCGGCGCTTATGGAGTATGAGACGCGGTGGAAGGAGGAGATCGGCCAGGGCCTGCTCAGGTCGCTGCGGGTGAAGGAAGCCCTTGAGCGGATGACTGACGATGATTTGAACCATGTAGCCCGGTTGATGACGAATATGAGTCTGGGCGGGCTTGACGTTAAAGAGCTTACAACAGCTATGCTTGAACTGCCGCCAGACATGCTTGAATTCATCCAGAGCCTGATGTGATGAGTTGACTGGATTTCTCTGTTTTATGTAAAGTCCACGTCTTCGGCAATTTTCCACGAATCGCCTTCTTTAATCAAGGATATTGTTTTGGTTCTTGTGTTAACTGCCCCTTGTACTTTTAGCCTGTATTTAACGTCGACTTTTGCAGCAGTTCCTTCTATTTGAGGATTTTCTATACGCACGAATTCGTAGGTTATTCCTCCCATTAAAAGAGTATTTCTCTCTGTTATTTTTCTATCAGACCACCAGTCAAAATCACTCGGTTTTGCACTGCTCGATAGCATCTCGTAAGCGCTGCCGTAATCACCGTAATCTATTACATCCTCAGCATAACTTTCTGTAGCTTTCAATACAAATTTTGTTTCGTCGATTTGTTGCGTCTGTTCGAACACTGCCGGGTTTGGCGCTTCTGTGATTTGTGGAGAACTAATCTCTTCATTAAAAGCAATAAGAAGAAGTATCAACAGCAATAAAAAACCGATTGAAAAATTTCGAGCAATCCTCCAGTTTCTTTTTCCTCGGTCCTCTTCTTTATCTAGATTTTCCCTCCCTTCCTCTAGTATAGTCTTTTTTTTATTTTCTTGTGGGCTCTCTTTATACTCTATCTTTTTTTGTTTGTTTAATCCTACAGCGGGGGCTACTTTTTCTCCTCTTAAAGAGTCCCCACACTTAGAACAAAATTTATCACTTTTTTCGGATTTGTTTCCACATTTTGTGCAATATGGTCCAAACGACTTTTTAATCGAACTGACGGATTTGGAAATATCAGAATATTTTGTTTTTGAAACTAGTTCACTTACGTAAACACAAAAATCCTTAGGATGGTACTTGCCGTATATTTGGTCTATTTTTTTACCTTTTCCACGACTGGAAATTTTAATATCATAACCTAAGAACTTTTTCTTACATTCAACATAAGAAATTTCTTTATATGGAAAAATTTCACTATCTTTACCTAACAGTTTTTCCTGCTGATAAATTAACCTGTTTTCAGTTGCGACAAGTAAACTATTAGGACCACGAACCCATGCCATTACCGATTCATCCTCACGTAATAGGCTGGATAATTTTTTTATCATGTCGCCAATAGTGAATTTATCTGTCCTGCTGAGTCTCCCCATTTGCCTTTCAATTTCCTTTAAATTGGGCATTCCACCAAACCTCTAATCACACCGCAATATTTTTTTACACACGACATTTATGACTCTTTTGTCTGTTGCTGATTAATCTGCTCACATTTACTTATTATTTTTTCCATATATTCTGTCAAATTAATTATGTCCTTCCAAGTAGTCCCTGCCACTATGTCATTTCCATGGGCAAGCCGGTCTCTTAGGTTTTCTGCTTTTTCTAGTATCTCACTGGTTTCTTTTTCTGAATCACTGATGAGACGCTCTAAAATGTCCGGTTTCTTTTGAAGTATGTCTCTTTTATCACAGAACTGTAAACACTCAAAGATATCAAGAGCTTCATTTTTTTCTTTTCTTAGCCTTTGCTGTTTTGTTGCGCTACCAAGTCTATCCCGAATTAACTCCTTTAATTCGTCTTCTTTGCAGCGTTTCCTAATTAAACTTGTAAAATGCATTTCAAGTAGATTCACCAATGCAAAAAGAAACATTCTAACAGGTGCTTTACGAAAGTCCCCGATAGTAACTATACCCCTAATTTCGTTACGATCTAAAACGAAAAGCCAGGGCTTATCCGTTATTCTTTCTTTCATAATAAAAAATAGGTCTATGATAGAAGTTGATTCTGTTACTATATCACGGGGTTCGATAAGATGTTTTTGA
>BDTI01000098.1 GCA_002923215.1 archaeon BMS3Abin16
ATATAAAGTATGCATACAAGGCGAACACATCGCTTGCGATTTTGAAGATCTTTCAGAATCTCGGCGCGGGCGCTGACGTTTTGTCTGAAGGTGAGATTCGGGTAGCTCTATACATAGGGCTCAAGCCTGAGGAGATTATCTTCACAGGCAACAACAAGACTGATGAGGAGATTTTATACGCTGTTCAAAAGGGCGTTCTCATAAACCTTGACTCGATTCATGAGCTTGAGCGTTTGAAGCGGATATGCAGCGGGAGAGATGTGAGACGGGCCAGGGTGTCATTTAGGATTAATCCAGCGGTTTCACCCAAGACCCATCCCTATCTTGCAACAGGGCTTAAGGAGAGCAAGTTCGGCGTGGGCCATAAAGAAGCGCTCAAGGCATACACTAGCGCTCAGGAAGACAGAAACCTTTCAATCGAGGGTATTCACATGCACATCGGCTCGCAGATACTTGACCCCGGCGTCTACGCGGAGGCAACGTCGAGGCTTCTTGATATTGTATGTGAGCTTAAGGAAAAGCTTGGAATCGATCTCAAGTTTATAGATCTGGGTGGTGGATTCGGCATCAAATATCAGGAGAGCGATCGCTATATCGCACCCTCTGAGTTTGCTGACGCTGTGTTTCCGGTAATCGACAATGCTGTGGAGCGCTGTGGTCTCAAACGGCCTGAGATTTTCATCGAGCCTGGACGGTTCCTTGTGGCAGATTCAACGATTCTACTCACCAGGGTGAACACGGTGAAGGAAACACCTTTTAAGAAGTTTATCGGTGTGGACTCCGGTTTCAACACACTCGCAAGGCCGGCGCTTTACAACGCCTATCACGAAGTGGTTGTGGCAAACAGAGCAAACGAAGAAGCGCGAGAAGTTGTAACAATCGCCGGAAACATTTGCGAAAGCGGTGATATACTGGCGCATGACCGCAGCCTGCCAAAGATTGTGGAAGGAGATATTGTGGTGCTTCTCGACACCGGAGCATACGGCCTGGTGATGGCGTCACAATATAACTTCCGTCCCAGGCCGGCAGCGGTTCTCGTTAGCGGCGGCAGGTGGGTTCTCATCAGGAAGCGCGAGACCTTTGACGACCTCATAAGCGGGGAGATTCTGCCTCCTGACCTGTAGGGAAAATGCCTTATGTCGGTCGAAGCTGTGCTGAAGATTTTTTTCGGATTTCTCATCATCCTATCTGCGGTAGTTATTTATCTCAGGGCGTGCGGTGCATTTGGACTTGGGGCCGGAGGTGTTTCAAAGCAGGCTAAGAGGTTTTCAGACCGTGTTTTGACAACTGGGCTTGTGCGCTATAAAGCCACGAGCAGGTTTGAAAATATGGTTCAGGATATTACGGACACCATGCTTTCACGGGGTCGGACAGTGCTTCTAATATCCTCTCCACCAAGGGCTGCGGCCTATCAAAACCGGTTTTCCCAACACCATAAAACAGGTTCGCTTATCCTTGTCAAGCTATCGGCCAGCTCCAGAACAGACCGGTTCTACCTCTCATGGCCAGCTGAGAAAAGCGAGGCTCCGTCTGACAGGGTTGCCGAGATATCTGTGGACTGGCTGGAATATCTTTCAGAAATAATAGAAGGCCTAACGCCGGGGAGCACCGTTGTTTTCGAGCCTCTAACAGACTTGATTCTCATGAACGGCTTTGAAAAAACCTTTAAATTCATTAAAAAGACTGTTGACTACTGTGTTAGCCGTGATATTAAGATGATTTCTTTTATAAATGATGAGGCACATGATGAATCTGTGAAGGCCAGTTTTGAAGGGTTGTTTACGAATATTGCAAGCCTTGGCCCAGATGGAATAGAGATTATAAAGTGATTGTTATGAAGTCAAGGATACCAGGATTTTACAAGCTAAGTGCAGAGGAGAGACTGAAGCTGGTTGGCGAAGAAGCGGAGCTGTCAGATGAGGAGACTGAAAGACTCGGCGGAACCGGTCTCACAGTTGAGCAGGCAGACCGGATGATTGAAAACGTAATCGGCACGATCGAAGTGCCTTTGGGTGTTGCCACGAACTTTCTGATAAACGGTGTGGACAGACTTGTGCCAATGGCAACTGAGGAGCCAAGCGTCGTTGCAGCATCATCGAACGCGGCAAGGCTTGCACGCAGGCTCGGCGGATTCACAGTCGAGGTCTCAGAGCCGGTGATGATCGGGCAGATACAGGTGTGCAATATATCCGATGCAGGTGCTGCGAAAAAGGCTGTACTCGAACACAAATCTGAGATCATCCGTGTTGCTAATGAACAGGACCCTGTGCTCGTGAAATTCGGCGGAGGCGCAAAAGACATTGAAGCCAGGGTTATCGACACATTGCAGGGTGAGATGCTGATTGTGCACCTGCTTGTGGACTGCAGAGACGCCATGGGAGCAAACGCGGTTAACACTATGGCTGAGGCCGCGGCACCAATGATTGAAGAGTTGACTGGAGGCCGGGTTTTTCTGCGTATCATCTCAAATCTCGCGGTGCACAGAACCGCTCGTGCAGAGGCAATATTTTCAAAGGACGACATTGGCCCGGATGCTGTGGAGGGTGTTTTAAACGCTTACGCATTCGCAGCCTCAGACCCCTACAGGTGCGCAACCCATAACAAGGGTATTATGAACGGTGTGTCAGCGGTTGTGCTTGCCACAGGTAATGACACACGGGCAATCGAAGCCGGCGCGCACACATTCGCCGCATATCCTGAAGGCTACAAACCGCTCACACGGTATTGGAAAAACGACGTAGGCGATCTTGTGGGTGCAATCGAGCTTCCGGTTGCAGTGGGCCTTATCGGCGGCGCAACAGCAGTGCATCCCGTGGCCAAGGCATGCGTTAAAATACTGGGCGTGAAGACTGCGTCTGAGCTGGGCGGCATACTCGCGGCGGTGGGCCTTGCGCAGAACTTCGCAGCACTATACGCCCTATCAACGGAGGGCATCCAGCGTGGGCACATGCGGCTTCACGCACGAAACATAGCGGTCATGGCAGGTGCTCCAACTGAGCTTGTGGACAAAGTAGCCCAGCAGCTTGCTGACGAGAAAAAGGTCCGACTCGACCGGGCACGGGAAATCCTGGAAGAACTTAGAAAAGATTAAGTGGGAAAAATGAGATCAATACTTTCTACATTCCCAAACTGGATTCGAAACATAAATGTTAAATGATGTTACTAGAACAATCTTTCATAATTATTAAATAATAGTTGATAGCATATGACAACATAGATTGAAGGGAAAAATGGCAAAATTGTGTTTCAGTCGAAAGATTTATAAAAAAGAAAGGTCAATGAGCGAAAAGTGGTGAAGGTTTTATGATTAAAGATGTTATCACATTTGAAGCTTCAGCGAAGGAAGATATACTATCATTTTTTGATAAGTCGGTTGATGATGAGGGTTTAATTGTTGAAAAAGATAATCCTTCTCAGAGAGTCATAACGCTGGAGGGTGAAGAAATATCCTTAAAAGAATTTGCAGGAATAAAGAGGGGTTCTGAAATTTTCATTAAATCTGATTTAATTTCTTTAATGAATTTATCCGACCATATTTAGACATGGTGGGGTTGGATAGTCTCGAAGCGTTTATTAAAGCCAAACTTAATTTAACTTTAAATATTAAATTGTTTAGTGACAACCACATTCACGTCGAGAACAACGACAATTCAGAAAAAATTGAATATGATGAGGGAACAAAAACTGTTTCATTTAATACAAAAAATTTAAGCCAGCCTGAGAAAGAAGAGTTGGGTCGACTATTGAAAATTGCGTTTGAGAAACACAATAAACTTCTTCTTGAAGAAAAATCTGAGGAAACAATTCAAAACTTAAGATTGGAAGAATCCTCGGAAGAAAGTATTTCTGTGTTATCCTACTTTAAGGATATAATTCCACCAGAGGATTATGAATCCTTACGAGCGTCTTTATACGTTGATTCGGTCTTTAAAAAAAGTGTGGCTGAGGGGGAGCTAAGTGGAGACAAGATATATCATTTAAAGGGGGACATAATAAAGAAGCATGGAACGCGAGGACTAAATATTTGTAAAATATATGGCGCAGGATATTTTGATACGATGATTCGTCCTTTGCATGAACTCATCGGTAAAGTTCCTGATTTTACAAAAGAAAAGTTCGATGAACGGTCTAATATTATAATAAAGGAGTCAGCGTTCGCGGTATTTGTGCAAGGTCAATGGTCTGTTTATCGAGTAGAAGCAGAAATTAAGGAAAAAATAAAAATAAATCTGGGTTATGGAATCAGGTTTGTGAACATACATGGTATTGGTGATGATTTAGTAGAAAAAATAAAAAGGGTTATACCGAACATTGAAAACGCATATCCAAATATTGAAAAAACCTTAGAGGAAAGTGTGGGTATAATATTTGTCAAACTTCGATTTCCTTAAACAACTTGATTGAAGGTCTTGTACCTGCTATTTGTAAAAGTTGGACTTTACGTGCAAAGCCAGTCAGAACTAAACTTTATAGTAGTGTATTTTGAACCCTGTTTCAGCGTTGTGTTTTTTGTTGAGTTCCAAGAGAAGACGTGTGATGCTAATGGCAATATGATTTGTGATGGCGAGTTCACTTTTGAGTATGATGAGGGGAATAATGTGAAATAAGGTGATAAGTTTTATATCCTTGTTCACTTAAATTATCACTGTGAAAACCGTTGAAGAACTTAAAAAAATCCTGTCAAAACATAAACAAGAGCTACATGAGAAGTTCAATGTAAAGACAATTGGGATTTTTGGTTCTTATGTACGCAGTGAGCAGAAGGATGGCAGTGATGTTGACATACTAGTTGAGTTTACAGAGCCCATAGGTTTTTTTAGGTTTCTTGAGCTTGAAGAGCACATCCAAAACCTTCTCGGCTTAAAAGTCGATCTGGTATCAAAAAAAGCCTTAAAACCCCGAATAGGCAGATATATACTTGCAGAGGTTGTCGAAGTTTGAAGAAACGAGATTATTACGACTATATTCAGGACGTCCTGACCTCCATTGATGAAGTAGATGAATTCACCAAGGACATGAGTTTTGATGAGTTCGCGGGGGATAAAAAGACAATCAACGCTGTTGTCAGGAGCCTTGAGGTCCTAGGGGAAGCCGCTAAAAAGATACCTGCAGACATGAGAAAGAAGAACGTTAAGGTTCCTTGGAATCTAATGGCGGGTATGAGAGACAAGCTCATACACCAATACTTCAGTGTTGACTTGGAGATTGTATGGAAAGTTGTAAAAGAAGAATTGCCTCCCATAAGACCTTTTATTGAGAAGATTATAACGGAATTAATCAAAGAAGAAAAAAATTCACTTTGATTTAATGTATAACCTCCCAACTCATCAATAGACTTTGATGTTCGCTTCGAGGAGTATTCCACTTCTTCTGAATGTTATCACCAGTTTTGCCAGTGCCATTAATGATTTTTATTCAATGGCGACCTTTTCACAATCCTTTTCCACCTCTCCGGTTGCGCTCTCTCAAATACAATATAATCTACTTACTCTACTTGCGGCGGTGTCCAGAAATCTAGCAAATAACGAATTCACCAAAGGCTAAACCTTATAGTACTGTATCTTGAACCCTGTTTCAGCATTTTTTTCCTTGTTTAGATGGAGCAGAAGCCGTGTGAGCAGTTCACTGGCAAGGGCGTTTTCAAGTCTGCCACCGTCAATGCTTGGAATTCCAATCTTCTCTGAAAGCTCGATGACCTTTTGCTTGGCCTCCTCATCATCGCTGCATACAATCGAGTCCACATCAAGTTCTTCGCCGACTTTTCCGATGAGATGGCTGCTTACATTTTTAAATGCGCAGACAACCCTGGATTTTGGGAGGAGCAGCTGCAGTTCTTCGCTTGCAGACATGCCTTTGTGGGTGTTGTTATTTGTAAGCGGGTTAATCACGTCCACAACAATCTTTCCCCTCAGGCGTTCTTTCAAAGGTTCAAGTGTTGTTTTCATCGATTTATAAGGGAGCGTGATAAAGACGATTTCACCCTGCTCTGCGGCTTCTTCATTTGTCCCGGCAGAAAGCGATGCCTTTTCAGATCCGCCTGTAAATTGCGCAACAATTTTTTCAGCCTTCTCCAGTGTCCGTGAGCCCAAGATTACTTTTTCACCATTTGCCGCCAGCCGGTATGCAAGGGCCCGGCCCTGATTTCCAGTTCCACCGATAAATCCAATCATCAATCTTCATCACCAAATTTTAGGCCTGATCCAGTCCAGACTCGCCTTCAGATCTTCTTCGTAGAGTAGCTCCAGGCACAACGCCTTTTTATAGTTTATCTTTTGGAGCGCCCCCAGAGCCACCCTGTAATCAATTGACCCTGTGCCGAGACTGTGATGATCGTCTGAGCCGCCGCTGTTATCATGAAGATGGGTGTGAACGATTGCGCTATCCAGCGTCTCTATAAACTCTGGCAGGGTGTTTTCCCAAGTGTTAGCGTGCCCTATGTCAAGG
>BDTI01000099.1 GCA_002923215.1 archaeon BMS3Abin16
AGTCGCCGGTTCCGTTATAGACGCCGTCGCCGTCCAGATCCAGGTCCTCTGATTTAACATAGAGTTTGAGAATTGCCGATGATAAGTTTGCGCTTGTTGAGTTGATGTTGTCTGAAACCTTTATTTCAACGAATTTACCGATTGCAGACTCGTTTGAGTCGAAGAGACCGTAGGCGCTTGCGTTTTCAAGTGATGAGACATTGAGCTGCGAGGCATTGCCCACAGCAGTTACATTGATCTGAAATGTGAGGTTAGCGCTTGTTACAATCTCAAGCCCGATATCAGTGTTGTTAAGCGTGCTGTTAACAATCACCGTCTCACCCTCTGTTGCGTTATATGATGAGGATTCACTGTTCGCCCGAACCGTCGCGTTAACAAAAACAGTTCCGGTGTTGCCCGCGCTGTCAGTTGCAGAAACCGAGATGTTATTTACAGCACCCGGCGTATAATTCATCTTGACAGAGAAAAACCCGGTGCTCTGATTGATAGGATACACACCCACGTATGCACCGTTTAAGCTGACATTTGCCACCGTTACATTTGACTTTGAGTCAGAGACATTTCCAATCAGCCAGTCATTGAAAATATTGATAGTCGAGCCGTTAACAGGGTTTGACACGTTGATCTTCGGCGGGAGTGTGTCACCTGTAAGCGGCAGATAGTCTCCGCCCACTGTGATGTTACCCTGAGAGTTATAGGGTAGGAGTGTGTCGCCGAAACCATCTTCATCAGTGTCAGATCCCAGATAATCACCCCAGTAGTTTCCGCCGATAACTGAGCCGCCGATAATATTTGACCCTGCCTTTGCAGATGTATTCCAGCTGTTAGACCCAACCCAGGGCACGTCCACAGCGTTTCTAAGGGTGTTTGCCACGATATAATTATTATAAACCAGGTTAGAAGTTGCGCCGTCGAAGAAAATGCCGATACTGTTGCCTGATATGTTGTTGTCGGTTATCGTGTTGTTAAGGCTGTCAGGGCTGCATTCACCGCAAAAGTCCATATACACCCCGCGGGCTGTGTTATCTGAAATATTGTTTTTCAAAATCAGGTTATCACCGCTTCGGGAGATGTAAACACCATCAGCGTTCCCGGTTAAATTGCTGTTTCGAACACTGATCTTGCTTGAACTTATAAGTTGAACCCCCACTGTGTTAGAGTTACCATTAATCGAGCTGATGCTTCCTGTGCTGTTTGTAACCCGATTATAAAGAACACCAGTCCAAAAGTCAGAAACTCCCAGATTTTTAACGCTAATATTTGAAAGGGTTTGAGACGCGTTATAGGCATAGACACCCACAGTCCAGGCATTGTCTACACCATCAATTGTATTGCCTGCGCCGTCGAAAACCACGTCACTAGCTGTTATGTGTATACATGAATTCGGATCCCAAGATGCTTGCCCAGCCTGAATCGCGCTGTTAAGAATGTTCGATGCAAGCCGATAGTTTCCTGACGCATTAATCGTTGTGCAGCTTGAAATCGACGTCACGTCACTGAGAACTGTGAGGCTGTTTGACTGAACCGCGGCGCCGTCGCCCGTGCCGTCGTTAGGCGTGACCACTGCCTGCCACACATCACCAACACCTGTCTCCTGCGACACGATCAGGTCTGTTCGATTTTGATAAAGAGCCATCACCTGCTCAGCAGAAAGCGAGCGGGTGTAAAATCGCACGTCATCGATGGATCCGTTAAAATAGGTATCCCAACTTTGTTGAGTACCTGCTTCAGCCGGGTTGTTGCGGCCGATATAGACATCCATCGTGCTGGCAACACTTCCACTGCTCGCTCCAGACCCCTGGGAAACACCGTTTACATAGAGTGTAACAGCTGAGCCGCTGTAAACACCCACAGCATGATACCAATTTCCCAGTGTCACAGCCGAAGCAGAAGTCACGCTATTGCCTCCGCCACCGGTGTCGACACCGAAAATAATCGAACCACCGCTGTCAAGATAAATCTGATAGCCGCTTGAATCTAGACCGCGCTTTGAAACGATCTTAATAAAATCAGGTGGCAGACTCAAAGGCTTAAACCACACCTCAAGCGTAAATGAACCAGGCTCAAGCTCCGCTGCGTCAGGAACCATGATATAATCATTCACGCCGTCAAAGCTGTAGGCTCCGAAGCCGTCATAACCGCTTGTATTACCCCAGGTAGCACCTGATACAGAGCCGTTGTAGCCGAGACCGCTGTAATCCTTTGTCCATGTGGAGTTTGACCCACCCTCCATAGGCAGATTCAACGCTGTGATGCTTGAGCTGTTTACACGCCAGTTCGTGATATTTTTAATGCTGTCGCCATCACCATCAGTCGCAACCCATGTTACAGTAAGGTTTTCAGAGCTTGTGTTCAAACCAGATGACGAGCTTAAAACAACATTTGACACAACAGGTGGAAGAGCAAAAACAGGCCACGCAGATAAAAGCAGGGCTAAAACCATTGCTGAAACAAACCAAACGCCCGGTGCCTGTAATCCTTGTTTAGCCATCTACTTCACCACCAATTATATCACCGCTGTTAAAAATACACTACCTTATCATTAATACCCTTTACGCCAAGAAGAGAAGGAGAAACCCTGTTCAACGAACAACTCTATGAGACAGCCATATATGCTTCATATCTATGGAGAATTTTGTGGCAAACAAAATTAGTTTTTTTCAGGGGGATGATTCACAACCAGGATTCTGTATCGAGTGAAATTTGGAGCAATTAGCTTGCTAATTGCGGATTTCTTTCCCCTAATTACTTTATCGGTGTCGAGCGAAATTTGAACGAATATTGAAGATATGAAGTTCAAATGAGGGTGACAAATGGGCTGGGGCAGGATTGAACCGCCACGCAGGAGGCTCTGCCCCCTAGCGTTCTACCCCCGCTTCATTCTCCCGAATTGGCCGAATGAAGTATAGGTGTTCTGGTTATGTGAACTAAATGCTTATACGAGGTTCTATTGACCATTGGTAGCATATTAGAACCTTAAAGGAGGCAACTGTAATTCATCTCTCAACCTGCACCTTACCAGCTGAATTAACTCATTAATAGTGGCAGTCGCCCCACTTGTATCTTGCTTCTCAAGTGTTGAAACAAATTTATCAAATAAGTCTATTTCATCTTGATAACCATATAACTGAAAATTCACTCTAGCCGTTTGTATCTTATCCTTTAAGGTTGGGACATCTTTGAAACCGCTAGAAAATGAAGTTTCCATTCCTAAAAATACGGGTAAAAACGATTGTAAAGCTTCCAAGCGATAATCCAATCGTTTCTTGGAAATCTCATGCCTCCTATTAAGAAAACTATTAACAAACCAACCTAAAACAATAATAATTGAGGATATTATTAAAGTATAATCAGATATTTCCATAATTTTTCTTCTGTATTAATTTTTATATATAAATATAGAGTAGGGTTACCTGAAATTACATAAGAACTAACTTTGATTTAATCGGTGCTGAGCTTTTGAAAAATTTCTTGGAGCATTTTCGTTTTGCGGAAATGCAGGTCTTTTGGGTTCGCAAGACTTTTCTACACAGAAAAGGATTGCATGGGCCGAGGCGGGATTGAACCGCCGACCTCCACCTTGTAAGGGTGGCGTCATAACCACTAGACCACCGGCCCGCGTGTTGTTTTTGGGTTGTTTTGTTTTTGGCTTTATTTATCTATCGTTGCCCTTGGTTTTCCCTTATCCAGGGTGATTATTTGAAGGGTTTTTTGTTGGATGCCAGGGGATTAACGGTTTAAAGCTGTTATGTGTTTCGGGGCCAGTAGATGATGATCAGGGCTCCCAGGAGGGCCACAGACCCGGCCGAAACCTGCGGGTTGCAATGTAGGGATAAGGCCATATATGATCAGGAAAAAGGCCCCTGTCAAACCATACCAACCACTTTTATCCTCTCGGAGCCATTGCCAGACTAGGTAACCGCCGCCGACTTCAGCCAGGCCTGCCAGGAAAAAGTAGAACAATGACCGAGGGATTTCACCAGCATTCATCAGTGACACCTATTTTATCTGTTCCTTGAGCATCTTTAGAACTGTGCTTGGGTCTGCCCGTCCCTTGGTTTTTCGCATGACCTGTCCGACAACATAGTTCAGCGCCCCTGGGTTTCCGCGAGTGTAATCATCAACTGCTTTTTGGTTTTCCGCAAGCGCATCTTTTACCGCCTCTTCAACAACGTGGTCTTCTTTTATCTTGCCCAGCCCAAGCTCTTCAACGATTTTTCGGGGCGAGTGCGGTCGTTCAGCAAGCATCTCGATTACTTTCTGCCCTGTTTTAACCGTGATCTCATGGCTCTTTATCATGTTGAAAAGCTCGACTAGTTGTTCTGTTGTAATGCTGCTCCCTTTGAAGGTGAGGCTGTTGTATTCAAGCACCCGTTTCAGGTCACGAACTATCCATCGGGCCGCATGATCAGCTTCAACCTCTTTTGCCACTTTTTCAAAGGCGTTGGCAAGCTCAAGCTCAGAGGCGAGCACATTTGCGTCGCCTAGTTTTATCCCATATTCAGATGCAAAGCGTTTCTCCTTCATCTGCGGAGTCTCAGGCATCTTGGATTTGATCTCCGCGATCTTTGAATCGGTTATGAGCAGCGGCGGAATGTCAGGGTCAGGGATGTATCTGTAGTCATCGGCCTCCTCCTTGGTGCGCATGGCCTTAGTTATCATCTGAGCTTCAACGAAAGCTCGTGTCTCACGTTTAACGGCATGCCCCCGCTTGCGCAGGTTTTTCTGCCTTGTAATCTCGAACTTCAAAGCCTTGTACGCGCCTTTCACACTGTTGATATTTTTTATCTCCACCCTGGCCCCGCCTTCAAGCGAAATATTCGTGTCAGTACGCATAGTTCCACCCTCGGTTTTAACCTTGCCCGTGTATTGCAAGACTTTGACAAGCTCCCGCAGAAACCTTCGGCCATCCTCAGGGTTAGTGATATCAGGCGCGGTTACAATCTCAACAAGGGGCACACCGGATCGGTTATAGTCTACCTTCCCACTTTTAGGCTCGTATTTGCCAGGGTCCTCTTCGAGATGCACCTCCCAGATGCCAATGCCGCCAAGGCTCCCGTTCTTTCCGATGGGTAGAGATGTGCGCTGATAGCCGCTGGGCAGGTCAGGATAATCATAGTGTTTACGCTGGATGTAAATCGGGTCTTTAACGATCTCGCAGTCCAGCATGAGCGCGATTTCCACTGCTGCGTCGATTGCCTCCTGATTTACTGGGTGAGGCTTTGAACCCGGCATGCCTGTGCACACCTCGCAGACATTGGTGTTGGGCGCTGCATCCCTGTAGTCTGTGGGCGAGTCGCAGTAGAGCTTGGTTTTGGTTGCGATCTGCTCGTGTATTTCAAAGCCTATAATTGTCTTCATCGCCGGCCTCCGTTGGCAGATTCAAGGGCGTGCATGGCGTTGAGAATGGTCTGCTCGCCCAGTGGCTTGCCCTGTATTTGAAGGCCGACAGGAACACCGTCAACCTTCCCCGCGGGCGTTACGCCAGCAGGGATTCCGGCGAGGTTTGCGGGAACTGTGAGCACGTCATAGGCATACATTGTCAGGGGGTCGTCAATGGTTTCGCCCGTCCTGTGCGGAAGCTTTGGAACAGTGGGGCCGACTATTACATCCACATCTTTCAGGGCGTTTAGAAGCTCTTTTTTGATGAGCGAGCGAAACTGCAGCGCCTTTTTGTAATAGCGGCCTGAAAATTCCTTCTGGCTGATATAACGCCCGATCTCAATCCTTCGGAGCACCTCACGTCCGCAGACAGCCTCGATGCGTTTGCCATAACGCCTGCCATCAAACTTACGGGTGGCGCTGAAAAACTCAACGAACATTGTAAGATAATATGTAGGTAGTGCATTTCCCAAGTGAGGTAATGTTACTCCTTTTATCTCTGCACCAAGCTCCTCAAGCAATTCGATTTTTTTGTTAATAACGTCCATTATCTTTGGGTCGGTCAGCGGCTCAAACTCCTGTGCTACACCCACCTTGAGGCCGCTGAGGTCATCGTTCAAGTTTTTGCTGTAACTGCTAGCACCCCCATTCTTGATTGAGGTTGCGTCCCTAGGGTCATGTCCCGCGATTACACCCAAAACTTCGGCAAGAGTCACCGTATCTTTTGCGATAGGTCCAATCTGATCAAGGCTCATAGCCAGGTCGATGAGCCCGTATCTGGAGACGCATCCGTATGTTGGTTTGATCGCGGCTACTCCACAGTGACTGGCCGGGTTTCGAATCGAGCCTCCTGTGTCGCTTCCCAGGCTTGCGTCACAGAAGCCTGCCGCGACCGACGCGACCGAACCGGAGGATGAGCCGCCGGGCACACGGTCAGGGGCTGCAGGGTTTTTTGTAGGCCCAAAGCAACTTGTCTCGCCTGATGATCCGCAGGCAAACTCATCCATATTTGCAGTCCCGATGATAAGCGCGCCCGCATCTCTCAGCCTGCTGATGACCGTTGCATCATAGCCTGCCACATAATTTTTCAGCGTTTCCGATGCACAGCTTGCTCGAAGACCCTTGACATTGATATTTGACTTAATTGTAAAAACCGTCCCCGCAAGACTGCCAGCTCTGTCTGAAGACGTCTGTTTGTCAACAGAAGCAGCAGCATCTAAAACACCGGCTTCGTCAATGTCAACTATTGCGTTGATGTTTGGATTGTCATTTTTCACGGCTTCAAGATACCGTAAAACCCGTTCAACCGCACCGTTTGAGCCCTGCACCTTACTTCACCCATTTCCCGATTTCCATGATAAAGCTGCCCTCATCGTCCATGTGCGGCGCGTTTTTTCGCAGGGTTTTTATGAAATCCCTGTCTGCCCTGGGCTCTCCATCAGGCTCTGTAACATTGATTTCAGAAACCACATAGTATGTTTCTTCAAGATCCACCTCGCCAAGCGCGGCAGATAGCTCGGCTAGAACCTTTTCCGCCTCCAATTTAACGTCGTCGCTCTGGGCCATAGTAATCGGGCTTAAATAAGATTGTTAATAAGATCCGTTGATGTGACAATGCCTACCGGTTTTTTGCTCGTCGGCGACTCTGTTACAACTAGGCGGTGGATGTTGTTTTCCATCATTGTTAGAGCGGCGTCAGCGATGTTTGCGTCATGAAAAATCGTAATTGTAAAAGGCGTCATCACATCATCGACGACCAGGTTTTCAACACGGTCACCCTCGTTAACGGCCTTGAATATGTCAAGAGCTGAGACCACGCCCACGAACTCGCCGATGTTATCAAGAACCACCAGGCCTGAAATCCCCTTTTCCTTAAGAATCGCTATCGTGTCAACAAGAGAAGTGTCGAATTTAGCGGTTATCAGGTCTGTTTGCATGACATCTTTAACCAGCATGTTGTGATTCAAAATGACGGGTGCGCGCATCTTTTTAGCCATATGTCGGGATGCGGTGGAAGTCATATAAAGTTTTTGGCAGGAGGCCGGGCGGCAGAATACTTCTTTTAAGTTGATACCCACTCTGCAAGCTTGCTCTGATTGTCCTCTGAAAACTCAGGTCGAAGGGTTATTTCACGGTGCTCAAAACCACGTTCGCGAAGCATGTTTTTAACCATTAGCGGGATGCGCGGGGCAACGAGAAAAGCCCGGATATTTACCTCTCGGTTTTTCCTGCGAAAATCAGCGACATATGATTCGAGCTGATAGACTGCGGAGAGGGTTGGATTCCCACGTTTAACTTCAACTATTACTGGTATTCCCGCATGGTCTCTTCCGAAGATATCAACGCTCCCACTCTCGGTGCGATGTTCTTTTTCAGCAATTCGCATGCCCTCTTCGATGAGAGAGGGATTCTCAACGATTGCGTTTACCAGGTCTTCTTCCATCCCGGCAAGCTGAAGCTGTGCTTTGTCAGAGAGAACCTTCAGTGTAAGCAGGTCAATGCGCCTGAATTCGATCTTCATATATTCCCTTGCCTTGGTCCGCTCAGCCCGTATCACAAACAGCTCACCTGCTGCCTGATAAATCGGCCGAGTCCCAGGGGGCTGCCAGTTCACAGGCTCACGGCTCGCGCCTTGATGCACGAGTACCGCGCCGTCTTTTTTCACAATCACAAGCCGCTCACCAAAATCGAGAAAGCTCTTCGCCCGGCCCTGATAGCTAACACTGCACTCACCAAGAATGAGTATCATCGACCGGCTGCTTCCTGAGCCATACACGAGTTCAAGGGCTCGCTGCGGAGACGGGGAAGATTCAGATAACATTGATTCAACCTATTTTTCAATTTGTTTTGGATTTGAGCGGATGAAATTGACAGCTTCTAATAGTTTAATAAAAGCCTCCTCTATTTGCGCACTAGGGAAACGAATTTCTTCATGGTCACCAAACATGCCAGGAGTAAACGTGGCTCCTTCCTCAACCAATGGAACTAATGGTACACCTTTGCTATGAGCCAAGTTAATTTCATCCCTTGTCCACATGGTCTCCCCATCAGAGGTAACTATGAGACATATGAAATCCAAATGTTGGTTAAGTGTAGCTTTAACTTTTTCACTCACTTTTCGAGGTTCATAAGGCTCCCCTGTAATAACCTCAACGTCCGATAGATCAAGAAGTTGTGTTACCTTTAAGGCCTTTGTTTTCGTCTGAGGGTTTTCAAACTTAAAAGATAAGAAGCAACGTAACTTGTTTTGTCGCTGCGCTTCTTCTATTTCACCCAGACGCTTTTCTAACTTTTGAAAACGCTTTTCAATCGATTTATTATAATCTTCCTCTTTCTTAGCTTCTTTCTCAAGTAATTTTTTCCACTGCTCTAACTTTTTTTTCTTGTCATTTGTTTTAAATGTAGACTCAGTTTCTTTTAACCCAAGTTCATTTTCAACAAGATTAAAGAATTTGCTTACTTTTTCTCCGGTAGGTGCTGAAAAGTTAATTGATATATGATTTGAGTGCCCAGCGATATCAAAATTGCAATAGTCTCCATTTGTATCCTTGAAAAGTCCATTAATCGAGGTCCTTGAACTACTGAGGTCACAAATCTCTTCAAGCTCAGTATAAGTTGATTTCCCATTAATTTTTTGAGAACCATCAGCTAGCTTTTGATGAAACATAAATTCTAATGATTCTGATTTAGGAGAAAATTGCTGAATAATTGTTTTTAAGCCATTACTAAATTCACCCGCTTTGAAAATCTTATTAGAATAAGAGTGAGTTCTAGAGATAGACATTTTTACCTCCCCCTCCACTCCGTACTCGGTATGTGTTTTCTCGCCGCTTCTGCGAGCTCTTCCATCTCAGCGTCGCTCTGCGGCTTGTTTTCATTGAGCTTGTCAAAACGGGTGTTGGGCTGAAACTTCTGCAAATAATACCTGTCTGCACCAGCCAGCGACTTTGCAATAGCCTCGATGTCCGCTTTTGTGTGGACACCCGGCACAACAGTTGTACGAAACTCGTGGTCAACACCGCTGGACTTGATAAGCTGAACTGATTTTTTAATGTCCCCAATCGAGCTGTTCAAGTTCACACCCGCCAGCTTTGAATACTGCTCCGAATCTAGCGGTGCCTTCACATCCATAGCAATGTAATCAATGAGTCCCTCAGCGATTAATTGCATAAGCACCTCAGGATTCGTGCCATTGGAATCAAGCTTAATCCCCAGTCCGAATTTTCGGACTGATTTTATGAAATCCTCAAGATCAGGCTGCAGCGTAGGCTCTCCGCCCGTGACTACCACACCATCGAGAAAATCCGAGTTCTCCTCTAGAAAGTTGAAGATGAAATCCTCAGGAATCTCGTCAAACTCCTCAGGGTGCAAGACGAGCCCGAAGTTATAGCAGAAGGTGCATCGAAGATTGCAGCCGGCAGTGAAGACTACGCATGAAACCTTTTTGTCCCAGTCCACAAAACTCGTGTCAACAAAACCCCGGATATTCATTCTGACCACTTTTTGAGGCGCATATGCTCAGTCATCATGCACCAGTCCATAACTACGTCAAGCCCGGCACCAGCAGCCTTTTTAGCTGCTGCTTCATCAAATATGCCGAGCTGCATCCAAACTGCTTTCGCACCGATTGAAATGGCTGCGTCCACGATCCCGCCGGCCTCAGCCAAGGGACGAAAGATGTTGACCACATCCACCGGCTCTGGAATATCCCGGAGGTTTTTGTATGCCTTCTCTCCAAGTATCTCCTCTGCACCGGGGTTTACCGGGATTACCCGGTATCCCGCATTCTGCATGTAGGACGCGACCTTGTAGCTGTCTTTCTCAGGGTTTTTAGAAAGCCCCACAACAGCTATCGTTTTGTAGTTGGAGAGTATCTTTTTGTTTGCCTCTGGGATCATTGGTTTTCGCGCAGGAGACTTACTATCTTGGCCTTATCAGGCGAGACTCCCCGCCATGATATGATCTCATCTCCAACGCCGTCCACGAGCACCACCGAGGGAGTGCTCAAAATCCCGTAGTAGGCTGCCTCTGCCATGCCGTCAACTGTTTCCACGTCGAACTCCACCATATCGATTCCGTGCTCGGTGTTCAACTGGTTTACAATCTCCTTTGCAGGCGGGCATTTAGCGCACTCCCTCTGGGTGAAGAGTTGTATCTTCACACTTCCACCCAGTTGAAGTTTCCGTGGCTTCTGTATCTGTCGCGTAGCTCGGCGAGTTTTCCCTTGTTCCAGCTCCCGACTTTGCTGAAGAACCCTGTAACACGGGTCATATGCTCCACATTGTGGGATCCGCAGTTCGGGCACTCTTCATGTATTCCTCTTACTGTTGCTCCTTCCATGTTCTTTTCACCTCCTAATTTTAGCTGTTTTTGCCGCAGTCCAGACAACTTGTAAACTCTGGGCTGAAGGCTATCTGATCGTTTGTTGTGTGTTTGAATGTTTTGACAACGAAGTTTGCGATTGACTCAGGACTTGGCCGTGACTCGCCAAGCCATATATGCGTGAGCGACCCTGCCTCGATGAGCGGGTGAAACATCCCTTCTTTTTTCACACGTTCAATCGGGCTTACCTGGCTGCCCACGTTTAGATAAGTCGAGTTTGTGTAGTAGACCTCGTTAGATGCTAAATCACCTTTCACAGTCTGCCGGGCCTGATCTGGATAGTGCTCGAGATCAAGCATAGCCATTCTATAGGCTGTGGACTCCGCCGGTGTCTGCTCAAGCACGAATTTCATGTCCAACCGTTTGCCAAGCTCCTCACACATCTTGTTCATAAATGCGATGACCTTGAGGCCGAATTTGAAGGCGTCCCGGCTCTCATGCAGCTCTGATCCGAGGTGATACTGGACCATCTCATTCAGGCCGACCATGCCAAAGAGGAATGATGCTTTGTGAAGCCTGTAGTAGGCTTCGCCGTCTGTGTCCATTGTGAGTAGACCCAGGGGCCCGGTGTTGCCCATGTTGAGCAGGCCCGTGATAAAGCGTTTCTTCGCTACATGTCCTTTTACAGCCTGCTCCATCTTTCGCCGCAGAAGCTCGAAGAGTATGTCATCGTTTCCATTAGCTTCATAGGCTATGCGTGGCAGGTTAAATGTGATGTTTTGCATCGCTGAATAGCGCATCTTCCAAGGTGTTTTAGCATCGTTAAAGTCTGATTCCTCAAGTTTGAACGCGAGTCTGCAGCACTCCGATATCTTGGCTGTGTCACCCCTGTCGAACACATAATAGGGGTTGCCCATCTCACTTGACACCTCCGCGACCTGTGTGAGGAAGTCTTCGTAGCCCTCGGTTTTGAAGAGTTTTTCAGATATGTGGATCTGAGGCTTTGGGAAGAAGAAGGGCCTGCCATAGGCGTCGCCCTGGCGGTAGACTTTGAGAAGGGCCTGCACAAACCTCTGCGACTCACCGATATAATCTTCGTAGACATTTCCTGTGAACTTTCCGCCAGGCCCGATCGCGGGCACATCTGCGAAGTGCTTTGGCACCTCCCAATAAAGGTTGAGGTCTGAGAATATTGATTGCCCGCCTCTTGCAACTGCCTGCTGGGCGTATTCGAATACGAGTATCTGCGCGAGCTGCTCCATCCTGCGGTCGTCAATGCCTTTGAGATAGGGGGCGAGAAAGAGGTTGACCGCGTCCCAGCCGATTGCGCCTGCGAATGTGCCTTGCAGGGCTGCTGAGAATTTTATCATCTGTCCAATGAGGACCTCCGGGTGTTTTGCGGGTTTTGCGATGGAGAGTGCATTTGGCAGATTCAACCCGAATTTCTTTATGTATTCCAGGCTGTTTCCTGAGCAGTAGGGCCGGTCAATCATGCCCAGGTCATGGAGATGGAAGTCTCCGCTTTCATGGGCAAGTGAAACGTCGGGTGAGAATACTCTGAGGAGTGCGTGCTGTTTTTTGATTGCTTCTGCCAGACTGAGGTTTGTTGCCTCTGGTCCGTGCGGGACGTTTGCGTTCTCTTTGTTGTGGTTTCTGATTATCTGGTCCACGTCGAATATAGGCAACCCCAGCCTTGTGTGTTGTTTGCGCTCTTCTTCGAGACCATGGTGAACGAGTTTGTCGTTTACCACTTCCCGGATGAGCGGTGCTGTTATGAACTTGATATTTGATGCGATTATCGCGTTTTCCGCTTCACGGCTCACCTTATCAGCCATCTCGGGCGAGATACTTGTTTCCCGCAGTAAAGCATCGACGATGCTCTGTCTGCTCCATTTTACCACATCCCCCTTCGACACCCTTACAAAGAGTGCGATATCTGTTGAATCCATCTGTTTTTCATTTTCGAGACTTTTGATAGTCATTAGGCATCCTCCTGATTAAAACCTTTAACCAACCCCAATAAAATTGGTAACATTCATAACATGATAGTGGTATAAAAAGGTTTGGAAATAGGTTTATTCACAAAATAAATTGGTTTAGTTTGGATTATTAACCAGTTTATGACGACAGAGCTTTTCCAAAAAACCTTGCATTGAAATATCAAAGACACCCCTTAGAGGCCATGTTAAAAATCGTAAATACCCCTGATCACCACAAGCTCCTCAAAGTCCAGCTTTCTGCGGGCAGGAAGGGAAACCTGAAAACCCATACCCTCCAAAACCGAAATCGTCTTCTCAAAATCGCTAAGCGACGAACCCAGCGTGACAACACGCCCGCCAGGATTCAAATGTCCTGAAAGACCCGCCAGAAAACGGTCGATAACAACGCGTCCGCTCCGCCCCCCATCCCAAGCCAAAGACACATCATCCAAAGGCTCACCCTCCTCAGTAGGAAGATAAGGGGGATTGAAGACGATGAGATCGAAGGTCTCAGAAACATTTGAAAAGAGATCGCTTTTTCTAACCTCCAGGTTTTCAACACAATTTAACCTTGCATTCTCCAGAGCGCATTCTCGAGCTGAATCGCTGATGTCAACGGAAAGAACCCATCTTGCAGTCTTTGCCGCAATCAACCCCAAAAACCCAGATCCGCATCCCATATCCAAAACAGAATCATCCGGCTGTGCACCAATAGATTCTGCCAGAAGAAATGAATCCTCAGCCGGGGCATAGACACCCCCACAGCTCTCGATCTTTATTCCAGAAAAGACGGTCATAGATATAGATAGATGTCGCGATTAAAACGTTTATCCCCTATTCTCCGAGCCTTTTTTTAAGCTCCTTCATCTCGGCTTTTAGCTCAGACATTCTCAGTTCTCTCCCAACGGTGAGGCGCTGCCATGTCTCAAGCTCTTCGACCTTTTCGCGAAGACCCCTCTCAGCAGTTATCACATCTGTTATGTCCTTTGAAACACCAATCGTCCCACAGGGATTTCCGTCTTTACCACGAAGAGGCGAGAGCGTCAGATTAATGTCAATGAGATCCCCATTGGAGTTGTAGATCCGGGTCCTAATGTTTCTTACAGTCTCACCCGAAAGGACCGCAGTCTGCCACTTTTTCCGTTCTTCTTTTAACTCGTCAGGGTACAAGAAACTGATTTTCTTGCCCAAAACATCCTCTGATCTGTATCCATAAAGGTTTTCAGCCCCGTGGCTCCAGAGCGATACCTTTCCATCAACATCAGTGGTGATGATCGCATCCCCTGAGTTTTCGATTATGGCGTTAAGAAATTCCTGGGATTCCCTAATCTTCTCTTCCATCCGCTTGCGCTCAGTGGTCATTTTATTAAACCCCTCGGCCAGCTGCCCCAATTCATCCTGACTGGTGACGTCTACCTTTACATCCAGTTTTCCGCGAGCAACATCCATCACACCCCTGGTTAATTCCTCTATTGGCTGGGTGATGGTCTTTGAGAGCACCATGGCAATGAATAAAACGATGAACATACCTGCAATTGTCAGTCCTGTAGTGAGGGTTATAAATTGCTTGGTAATATCCCCTGCAACTGTTTTATCCACTCCTTGCTGGATCAATGTCGTGTGAAGGGTGTTGTGAAAGAGAGTGCTAATAACAATTCCCCAGATTGTAATAAGCAGGAAAAATGTTATCATAATATTGTTTCTTAGACTTGATTTCGGAGGTTTTATTTCCTGTGTCATATTTCACCTTTCATCCTATGATATATAGCCCGATAAAAAATGTAATAGTAGCTGCAAAAAACCCTGCAAACGCCATTATCAATGCCTTGGTCCCCTCATTGCTTAACAACTCCTTTACATTAGCATTCAACCCTATCGCTGCCAGGGCTATTGACCAGGAAAGGCTGTAGATCGGCTCAATAAAAAAGAGCAGAACATTGTTGTAGAAAATCTCATCAGCAGCGTAAATCCCTGTGCCTATCAACCCGGAGATCAAAAAAGCCCACAGCACCCACGGAATATATAACCTCTTCTTTATTAGGCTGGCGAAAAGAGGGATGGCTATCAACAATCCAAGGTATCTCACTGCCTTAACTGAGAGCGCAAGGGATACCAACTCTTTTTCTGATAATCCAGTCCTTAAATAGGGGATGTTTTCAACAGCAACCTTCACAAAGCCGGTAAACTGCAGAACTGACCCTGACAGCAGACCGTAACTTTCACCGGTTATGTCAAATAACGTTGCAAGGAATGGAAAAATTATGAATAAACCAACGAAGGCAGCTAAAGCCACTGACAACAGAGAGATTGAGATATCGTCTGGTTCTGCTTCTACAGCCGGAGAGGTAATAGCGATGGCTGAAGCGCCGCATATAGCAGAGCCTGTAGCAGTTAAATAGGTTATCTGTTTTCTCTGCCTCAATAGTTTTCCAAGAAGAAGTATAACAGCAAAATAAACAAGCATTATGATTATCAAAAGAACTATCATATCTGTTTCCACTTCTGCAAATTTTAAAAAGTTCAGGTTGTTTGCAGCATAAAAGACTATGCCAAGAGGAATGAATATTGTGGGGGCAAGAGTAAACCCAGGTTTTAACTTTCCTCGGTCTCCTATTGCTGTTCTGACGATAATTCCCAGCATCATTGCAATCAGTAAGGGATCGGCCATAGGGGACTTTGTTACTACTTTTACCCCATACCCCACAATCCCTATTAAAACCGCTAATAACAGTCCCTGCCAGTATTCTTTTATCAAATTTAGAGTGCTACCCTGCGCCACGACACACCTCTCCTCTTTTCCAGTTCATCTACGTCTTCAGCTTGCGGGGCTTTTTTACATCGGTAGAAGCAGTTTTTGTTTAATGTTTTTTCAAATCTACCCCATAGATAACTCCATAACGCGCCTTGCCTACAAGCTCCTCCCGTGACAGGCCAACTCCCTTTTCAACAGCATCCAACACTTCAGACCACCCGATCTTTTGACTTTCCCATAACAGTCCCATTTTCACCCCTTCTGCTTAATATGTGCAATATCGTTGATTTAATATGTATATAAAACTAATCTTTCCGTTCCCGACCCCCAAATCTGCAGGTAAAACTGGCCTGAATAGGATTATTTTCTCTCAACCCTTACTCCCTGCCCCTCAACGGAAACTTTCATGGCAAGCCCGCCCGCATCAGAAAGTGCCCTGGCAACCTCATCCTGCCGACCAGGCGCGTATGCAACCATGCACCCCCCGCCACCTGCACCAGTGATCTTGGCACCAGCCGCGCCCGCATCCCTCGCAGCATAGACATACTTCGAAAGCAGGTCCGTGCCCACGCCAAGGGATTCAAGCAGACCGTGATTGATGTTCATAAGCCCGCCGATCTCACCTCCCTCTTGAAGCACCTTTTTCGCAGTCAACGTGAGCCGCCCAATAGTATGGATGATCGGACCCACTACATCAGGATAGCTCTCTCGAAGGACCCGCACTTTTTCCACCTGCTCCTTTGTTGAGCCGCCCACACCGGTGTAGCCTACGACAAGCGGCAGCGACTCAGAATCAATACGTTCAACAACCTCAAGACCTGGCTTAATGAACAAAACACCGCCAAAGGTTGTGACCGACGAGTCTGTAATCGAGGCCGCGCCCTGCACACGCCGCTCCACCTGATGCCCAAGCCGAGCAAGGTCTTTTTTCCCAACATCGCCGCCGAGTAGAGATGCTGTAGCCAGAATCGTTGCAACAGAAACAGCCGCAGAAGACCCCAGACCCGATGCCGGCGGAAACTCGGAATCAACCTTCACATCCAATCCGCAGCATCTGCCCAGAAACTCAAAAGTCAGCTCAACCGCAGCCGTAACATAGGGATAGCCACCCTTAAGCGCGTGGCCGGATGTAACACTGATTTCATCGTCACTCCGCTTTTCAACCGATACATAGATGCGCCTATTAATCGCAGCAGCTATCGCGGGCTCACCATAAACAACAGCGTGCTCGCCAAACAAAATAACTTTTCCAGGCGCAGAAGCAGTGACCATAACGCTGAATTAGAAGCATTTACATTTATATCTTGTGACTGTAATGGACGAGTTAAGAAGTTCACCAATAGATTATGGAAGATAATAAATACCCTCAGATTTAAGATAAAATAATGAATAACTTTCAAAGAAAGGGTTCCCTTAGCAATGC
This sequence comes from archaeon BMS3Abin16, assembly GCA_002923215.1. GTDB lineage: Archaea > Hydrothermarchaeota > Hydrothermarchaeia > Hydrothermarchaeales > SZUA-236 > SZUA-236. Next base: position 16,859 of record BDTI01000099.1, read on the forward strand.
GCATGTTGGGAGAGATTTTGAAAAAGTTGCTAAAGAATATTTTGAAACATTAGGTTTAATACTGAAAGAAAATCTAGATTTGCCAGTAGGTATAGGTAATATCAAAAAGAATCATGCTTTTGATTTGGGAAATTCAAAACAAAAAGTCGTTGTTGAGTGCAAATCACACAAATGGACAAAAGGAGATAATGTCCCAAGTGCCAAACTGACGGTTTGGAATGAAGCTATGTATTATTTTTTAATCACACCACCAGATTATCGAAAGATATTTTTTGTACTGAAGGACTTTAGTAAAAAACGTAATGAAACACTGGCCGAGTATTATCTAAGAACTTATGGCCACCTAATACCAAGTGATGTTGAAATTTGGGAATACAATCAAACCTCTAATACTGCCGATAAGTTACATTAAAGTATTAACAACTAAGCTCATCTCACTTCCTAAACACTATCGCCGCATAGCCCACTGCTGAAGAGTAATCTCCGACGATGTCGCCGCTTGTGGTGTATTTCAATAATTCAGCAGAATTTGCGCCAAGAAGTTTCGCAGCCTTGATGGCAGACGTTATCGGCGCGGCTCCGCAGATCGTTGCGCCCGTTCGTGCGATGTACTCGTTAAAACCAGTTTCATCAAGCTCCACAATTTTTTTAATCGCACCCATATCAAGCTCCCGGAGACGCTCCCTGGGATTGTCTGTAAAAGGCAAGTAGCCGTAGTTAAGGCCGTAGTGTGTGAAATCACTGCTCGCGATAACCAGCACGTCACCTAGCCCGGCGATTCTTTCCGCTAGATCATCATATGCACCAGGCACAGGTGAAACAAGGATAGGAACAAATTCAAAATCTCCCCAGATATATTTGAGAAAAGGCAGCTGAACCTCAATCGAATGCTCAAATCTGTGGGCGTGTTCATTCACCTCAATCCCCAGCCGTGTAATAGCTTCTCTGTCAACCCGGGCAACACCTAGCGGTGTTATCCAGTCTTCAAAAGATGTTGAAACACCCCCGATACCCGTGTGATTCGTGCCCAGAATAACAATTTTATCAGGCTTTTTCTGCCTGCTCAGCACACTATACACATGGGCTGCGCAGGCGCCTGAATACATAATACCTGCATGAGGCGATATGCATGCGACAATATCCCCTTCAAGCTTTTCCCCCCTAGTTGGAAGCTCACCAGGTCCGAGACTGTGGAGAAAAGACGCCTCTATCTGCCTTCTAAGCCGGTCTGGGTCTGCCTCATAAAACTGACCCGCAACAGAGGGGCTTCTAACCATAACAGGCGTTTATTCTTCCAGGAAATCCTGGAGTGGAGGAAATTTCTCCTCATCAAGTTCTCCTCGTTCCCTGAGAAGCTCTTTTGCAAGAAGCCAGTAGACTGTTGAAAGCGCCTTTTTACCCTTATTATTTGTGGGTATGACAAGGTCTACGCCGCTTGCAAGATTATCGGTGTCACAAAGCGCAACGGTAGGTATGCCAAGATCGCTTGCCTCTTTAAGCGCCTGCTCATCGCCACGGGGATCAGTTACAATGACTGCTTCAGGCTCAAGAAATCCCCTGTAATTCGGATTTGTCATCGTGCCCGGCACAAACCTGCCTGCAATCGCAACCGAACCGGTTAACTTTGCAAAGTCGGAAATCGGCTTCTGACCATACTGCCGCCTTGAAACAACAATTATTTTGTCCTTTGGAAACTTGGCCAGAAACTTGGCAGCAGACCGGATATGATCATCCGTTGTCTTAATATCAAGTATATACAAGCCGTCGTTACGGACCTTGTAGATATGTGGTTTCATATCAGCAGTCTTCTGCAGAGTTCCAATGTGAATTCCCGCTGCAAGGTAATCGTCAAGTGAAGTAATCAAATCATCCATTTTTCATCATTCCTCCTATTATAGTGGCGGTTTTGCCATTCTCGCGCTCTCAGGCCCAAGTTCCTCAGCAATCCGCAGTAGTTCATTTAATTTAGCTATCCGCTCGCCTCCAACGACTCCGGTTTTGATAACTGGACATCCAAAGCCGACCGCTAGATGGGCGATGGTTTCATCCGTGGTCTCGCCTGAGCGGTGAGACATAACCGGCGTCTGGCCGCTGTCAACCGCAGCCTTCACCGCATGGTAAGTATCAGTTAGCGTTCCAATCTGATTGACTTTGATAAGAACCGCGTTGGTTGAACCCCTCTTAATTCCCTCCTCGATTCGAGTCACATTTGTGGTGTAGAGGTCGTCGCCGCAGATAAGCGCATTCTTTCGAAGCGCCGCAAAACCATCAAAGTCATTCTCATCCAAAGGATCCTCAACATAATAAAGCCCGTACTCGTCAATAAGAGATTGAATATATTCGATGTGCTCATCCCGGCTCAGCTCCCGGCCGTCGCGTTTGAAAATATATTTGCCCTTCTTCTCATCCCACATCTCAGACGCGGCAACATCAAGACACGGCCTAACATCCACCCCTGTCTCGCCTGTAACCTCTTCACAGGAACTTTTGAGCATCTTAAGTGCCTCCTCATTTTCAAGATCAGCAACCCAGGCACCCTCATCGCCGCGGCCTGCAAGCTTACCCGCAGCCTTGAGCTTATCCTTCACACGGCTGTGAACCGCGATGTTTGTTGCAAGAGCGGACTCAATATCTTCAGCGCCAATTGGTAGTGCCAGAAACTCCTGAATATCAGTGCCCTTTGCATGAGCACCGCCGCCGATGATATTACCCAGGGGAAAAGGCAGCGCGTATGATGCCATGCTCCCGCCGAGATAAAGATAAAGCGGCATGCCACAGGAGTTTGCCGCAGCCTTCGCGCAGGCCATGGAAACAGCGGTCGCCGCGTTTCCGCCAATATTTGAAAAGTCATCAGTCCCATCAATCTCCTTTAGAAGGGTGTCAATCAGGTCCTGATTCGTGGCATCCCAAAACTCAAGTTCAGGGATAACAACCTCCTCAAGCTCGATAAGAGATTTTTCAACATCACCATCAGGGAAAGACACAACTTCATGCTCGCCAGTGCTCGCCCCGCTCGGAGCAGCAGCACTGCCAAAACCACCGCAGGTGTAGACATCAACTTCAATCGTCCACCGACCACGGCTATCCAAGATTTTTCGAGCATAAATGCTTTCAATGATGGTTGAACTCATCCGCTTTCTCCTTTTGGAAGCGGCGGAACCTCCCTCTTCTTCGGAAGGCTTCTGCGCACAGTTATAGGGACCACACCCGCCTTCATCTCCCGAATGGCAATATCTATAGGGTCCATTATATCTCCCGCCAGCTTTATCAGAACAGGCGCTCCCATTGAAATCTGCAGTGATCGGGAACCGATTATCTTTGCTTTTTCGAATCGCGTAAGCTTCATATTAACACTCTCTTAATGTGATGGGGCTGCTGAGATTTGAACTCAGGTCCAAAGACCCCCAGTCTCCGAGGATGGGCCAAGCTACCCTACAGCCCCTATTTAAATTTAAGGCTTTTCTCATCGAATTCAATTACCTCGTCGAGTAGATCTGCATTGCTCAGAATCATCCGCCTGCAGCAATATCTCTTCACACCCAATGAGTCAAGAACATCCTTTGGATCCTCCGACTCCTTACGCTCAAGAAAGGCCTCATACTTGTCTGCAACCACGGCTCCGCAGCTAAAACACCTAACAGGAATTATCACCTTCAATCACCTGTATGATTTCTGCTTCTTTGCTCGAGCACCGCGGCCGCCGTATTTTTTCGGCTCCTTTCTGCGCGGGTCATTTTTCACAAGCGTCCTATCATATTCATAGAACATATCCCGAAGTTCTTTGTCATTCGAATAATCGATTAATACCTTGCCGATAGCGGTTCTGACCGCTTCAGCCTGCCCCATAACGCCGCCGCCATTAACCGTGACATTGATGTCCACTTTATCCTGCAGCCCAGAGAGCTGAAGAGGCTCAAATATCTTAAGCCGCGCAAGCTCTGGCTCATAGATTTCAAGGGGTGTTCTGTTGATTCTGATCCGTCCCCGTCCTTTTTTGATAACAGCTTTCGCGATAGCTGTCTTTCTCTTACCAGTTGATAATGTGTGTTGTTTCATAATCCTATGCCTCAAAACTTGCGCCTAAATACCTGCTCAAATCTTCTAAAGTGACGTATCTTGGAACCTTGAGCTTTTTAAGGTTTGCCTCTGGAAGCAGGAGTGCTTTACCCTCCTGCTTAAACTCAACAGGCCTGCCGATATAGACACGGAGATTTTTAAAGACCGCTTTTCCAGTGGCCTTCTTCCATGGGAGCATGCCACGCACAGCCCGCCTCAAAATACCGTCCGGGCGCCTGGGATACTTGGGACCGAATCGCAGCGGATTAATGATACTTCGCCTCTCCCTGCGATGAGCGTATTTTTCAAAGACCACGTTCTTCGAGCCGGTGATAATAGATTTCTCAGCGTTAATTATAACAACCTGCTCACCATTCAAAAGCTCCTTTGCGGCAAAGCTTGCAAGACGGCCCATGATCGTGTCAGTTGCGTCTATAATCTTCATGCACCCTCCATAACCCGGATGCTTTTTCCCTTCGGGTTGGAATCTAATAGTTCATCAAATCCAATGATCTTTCCACCGGCAGAAGTAATCTTACCCTTGGCTGAACCGGAGACAGACAGCGCCGCAACCGTGACACCATGTCCAATCACCCCAGAACCCAGGACTTTACCGGCAACAACGATAATATCACCAGCCTTCGAATACCTGTTGATCCGGCTCACATTAACCTCTGATCTGTTCTTCCGAGAGGACGACAATCTGTAAGCCAGATCACTCCAAATAGGCGAGCCCTCATCTCTACCAGCCTTCCTTAGGCGTGCAATTAAATTTATCAACTCGTCATTTGTTGACGCGCTTTTTCTCTTCATTTTCTTTTTCACCTATTCTACTATACATGGAGAGTTTTGCTCCCGCAAAACTCGGGTCTTTTGGGTGCGCAAACCTTTTCTGTGTAGAAAAGCCTTGCAAGTGCGGGGGAAGGGATTCGAACCCTCGGACTCCTATGAGACAAGGCCCTCAACCTTGCGCCTTTGACCGGACTTGGCTACCCCCGCTAAATCATACCCTTTGAGGAAAGCTCATCTGCCTTTTCTTTAAGTATGTCCAGCGCCTTTGAGAGCACTTCTCTTGGCTTAAGGCTACCCGTAGTCTCTAACTCATATATAAATCTGTGCTCATCACCATCTACTTTGATTGCGCCCGGCTCGCAGACATCAGAACAGGCCCGGCAAAGAATACAATCCCGCTCACTTACCACTGTGAGCTTATCTGCTTTCACCGCGAGCACACTCCGGGGACACGCTTTTACACAGTCGCCGCATACAGTGCAATCATCAGAAATACTTATAACAGGATAATATTTGTATCCCATCACCGCAGCCTGCCACCTTGTGTTGTCACAGCCCCGGCCCAAGACAGCCCTAGCCTTGAGATCGATCTCCTGAGTCTTGCCAAGCTTAGCCAAAAGCACACCGGGAATAGGGGCGAAATTCTTGTTCGAAGACTTGAGATCATCTGAACGCACCATACCAGGCCCTTTCTTCTTAAGAGAAAGCTCAACCTCACAGCTTGGACACCCATCTTCACATGAACACTCATCTTTAAAATTAAGAAGGCTCAAGTCAGTAACAATAGGAACCAAGCTCAACCTGTGGGCAATTATCTCATCATAAAGCGAAGAAGTGTTATCATAAAACTCCACCTCGTCAATTGCAAGAGTAGGCACCTCACCAATAACGGTGCGGCGAATAGCGTTTGCAAGACTTACACTAGCATCAGAGAGCACAAAGCTCAAACTACCGCCATTTTCACCGATAATCTCAACACCCATCCTAAATTCTCCTTCCTCTTCTACCGCCAGGCTTTTTAGTGCCGTCATGGGGCAGCGGAGTTACATCCTGAATTCGGCCAATCTTAAGACCTGCACGGGCAAGAGACCGAATCGCGGCCTGCGCGCCTGGACCTGGATTTTTCGACCGATGACCGCCCTGCGCCCTCACCTTGATGTGAACACCGAAAACACCTTTTTCCTTGGCCTCTTCAGCCGCGCCTGCAGCAGCCTTCATAGCTGCATAAGGCGATGATTCCTCACGATCAGCCCGTACAACCCGGCCGCCAGACCACCTGCTAATTGTCTCAGCACCGGTTGAATCTGTAATATGTATAATAGTATTATTAAAGGACGCGTAAATGTGGGCTACAGCCCAGATATCTTTAGCCACTGGATTCAGCCTCCTCAGATGCAGTTGTAAAATCAAACTCTCGCGACAGAGCTATCTGAGATTCTTCCTCAGCCTTCACAAGATATGACGGGGCAGTAACCTTCTTGCCATTAATGGTAACATGGCCGTGGGAGATGAACTGACGAGCCTGACCGATTGTTGAAGCATGGCCTTTTTTATAAACAAGTGTTTGAAGCCTCCTGTTTAGAAAATCCTTAGTAGAAAGTACGAGAATATCATCGATACCTGCGTCATGCTTGAGAAGTCCGAGCCGCACAAGACGCGCAATGAGCTGAGCCCTCTCAACCTCGGCCTGAGGAGTAGTCTTCGCAAGAAGCGTTCTAGCCTGCTGTCTTGCAGAGCGCAGACTTGCATGGGCCTTCCAAATCTCCTTTTTATTCTTAAGACCATATTCCCGCTGAATCTTACTCTCCTCTTCAATACGCTCAGCCCTCCAGGGGTGCTTTGGCGTTGAATATTTTTTTGTAATTCTTCTTGGTTGACCCATAATTTACCGCTCCTACTTAGTCTGTCCAGTCTTTGTTTTCTTCCTGCTCACGCCGACAGTTGTGTTCTTTCTAAAGCTGGACTTCGTTCTCTGACCGCGCACTGGAAGACCGGACTCATGCCTGATACCGCGATAGGACCTGATCTTTCGCAGCCTGTTGAGATCGTCTCGAAGACTGAGCATTAGATCTGCGCCGGTTACCTGCCTGTTTCGACCTGTGGCATAGTCTTTCTGCCGGTTCAAAATCCATGGAGGCGAGCTTTCAAGGGCTTTGATCTCCCCTTCAATCGCCTCGATCTCGTTGTCTTTGAGATAGCCAATCTTTTTTCTGAAGTCAACTTTTGAACCCGTGCACACGATCCGTGCTGTTCTGGGACCGATTCCGCGAATTAAAGCGAGTCCGTGGACTACGTTCTTCTGTCCTTTAATATCCCTTCCACCAACTCGTACAAGGTGCTGGAATTCCTCTTCTGCTGTTTCTTCTTTTTTACTCATATTATGACCTTTATTACCATATGTGGAGAGTTTTGCGGCTTGCAAAACTCGGGTTCTTTGGATCACAAGACTTTCTTACACAAGAAAGGCTTGTAACGCCGGGGAAGGGATTTGAACCCTTGCGGAGCGGGTGCTCCACCGGCTTTCTTGCCCATGTCCCGTGGGACAGGATGTCTCAAGGCCGACGCCTTTGTCCGGGCTAGGCTACCCCGGCAGATGATGATTACGACTCTTCCAGATTGGGGGATACACACCTGCATCCATTACTACTCTTTTGGTTTTCACAGCCATTCCAGTTTCTTCAGCCAGTATTTTTTCTGATGACATTAGGGCTTCTCCAAGAGCAACAACCTCGTTTTTCAGAGTCCAGATGACGATTCTGTCACCTTCCTTTATCTTCGGATGCAATTTGCTTATGCCGGGGATTGCGAGGTCTGCGCCATGACATATGGCGTCGACCGCTGTATCCCGCACCACGACCTTGGGGATGTGCTCTAGCACGGTTTCAACAGGACGCACCACATCTCGAAGCGGGCCTTCAAGCCCGTTTTCCTTCCAGAACTGGTATGCGTCCTTTACGTCGTGGAGTGTTACTGAACTTTCTTCTTCAAAAGGACCTGCCTTAGTCCTTCTGAGTTCTTCCATGTGGGCGCCTGTGCCCAGGAAGAGGCCGATGTCGTGGCAGAGCTTTCGAATGTAGGTTCCTGCTTCACAACCGATAGTCATGAGAACCTTGCTTTCACTTATCTCTTTTACATCTATGTAATATATCTTTCTTGTTCGAAGCTGACGTTTTACTGCCGATTTTACGGGGGGCCTCTGATATATTTCGCCTTGAAACTTACGGATGGTCTTTATAACCTTTTCGCTCTCCACATTCCCGTGGAGCCGCATGACACAGACATATTCTTTGCCTGATTCGAAGAGCGGTGCCAGTGCTTTTGTCGCGGAGTTGAGGGCGATTGGGAGCACGCCTGAGACCGCGGGGTCGAGTGTTCCGCTGTGCCCTGCTTTGGACGCGCCGAGCATCTTTTTCACCCATGAAGCCGCTTCGTGTGATGTGGGGCCTTTTGGTTTATCCAGGTTTATAACGCCGAAGCGCAGGTGCTGTGCTATTGGCCGTGCTTCAGGATAGCAGCCAAAATCACTTGATGTTGCAGCCTTGTTTTTTACTATGAGCTTGTCTGCAACTCTTTTATATAGCGGGTTTTTCATTTCAAAGTTTTCAGTATGCTTTCGTCGCTGGCGCTCTTCTTTATCTTAATAGTCTCGCTTGTAGGCTCAAGATGCGTGATATTGCATCTGCGTCTTCTCACGCCCTCGCCGAGAACAACAACGAAGTTCTTGTCAGAAGTCTCAACAACTACACACTTTTTCCCGGCTTCCCTTCCAGCCAGTTTAACACATACTCTTCCAGGTTCCATTATCATAATCTCGCCTCAATCAATGTTTTAATTATCTCTATAACGCCTTCTGCACTCCAGAGAGCGGTGTTGAGCACCACATCATAGGGTGAAAGGTCATAAATATCTATGTTATATATCTTTTTGTATCTTGCGGCCTCGCTTTTCTCACGCTTCTGCATGTCTGCTCTGGCCTTTGAAATGTCAACTTCCTCTCTTTTAGCGACCCGCTGAGCCCTGAGTTCAAATGGCGCGGTAAGCCATATTTTGATGTCGCCGTCAATGAATCGGCCTGAGAGCCGGCCGTCAACGATTGCACTGCCCCCTGATGCAAGTTCCTTCTGACGCGCGTCTACCAGCTGGTCAAACGAGTTGTCTGATTCAGCGAGTTTTGAAAAATCCTCAAGGCTTAGCCCCCTCTGCCGCGCCATCTCCCGAAAAATAACGCCTGCCGAAATATGACGCAGGCCGAAGCGCTTTGCAACAGCGCTTGCAACAGTGGTCTTGCCGGATCCTATCGGCCCGCCCACAGTGAGAATCATGGCTTAACCTCTAGCCTGCTTTTTGATTAGGCTTCGAGTGCAGGGTGTGCAGAGATTTCCGCCAAAAGGCCTGTTTGGCACGCGCTGAGATTTTCTGAGCTTACTCACCTTTGTACGCGGAACACCGAGCAGCAGCCTGTCACAGGCCCCGCATCTGGCGTAACTCGTGGCCTTTTTCTTATAGTGAACCGTCTTTCTGCCGCCAGGAGTTGTTAGCTTCTTCTTAATATATGATCTTGATCGTAGTCTTGGAGCAACCATTTTTGTTTACCTCACATCTGAACTTTGAATATCTTTCTAATCGCTGTTGACGTCATGAATGAACATATGATGTACCAGCCCAGCCAGCCCAGCTCATTTCCATATTTCGGGAGGCTGAAGGGTAGTGAGATCAGATAATTAGGTGCATCGGTTATAAATCTTTGCAAAGACCAGTAGTAACCCCAGTAGTAACCAAGCCACCTGAAGACGATGATGATTGGGAGCATAGTGTACATGAGAGGTTTAAAGCTGCCCTTCATCACCTCGCTTTGAACACTCATCATCTCGTTTGTGAATTTTTTCATCTTCTTTTCATCGCCTTTTTCACGCGCCACGTTGATCTTCTCCTGAAAATCTTTAAGCGTCGCCTTGTTCGCCTTCATCTCACCTTGGTCAACAACCTTTGCCGTTGCAACTGTTGTGATGAGCGCGATGATGATTGACACAAAGAAAATACCTACCATATAGGACACCCGCGGGTCTGGAAGAAGGTTAAAAAACGGATAGAATATAGTGTCAAAAATACCGAAAAATGGATCGAACAAACTCATATTTTTTTACCTCAATACCACGGCAAGGTCGCGTGCAGCTTCATCAAGTCTGTTATCATGGTTTTGGATTACTGCAACTGTTGCACCGGTAAAGACTGCATACGCGACGGCGGCGGCTTTATTCATAAACTGATGTTCTTCAATCTCGGCAATCGTATCTACGTCTCTCGTCCGAGTTGTGTCTGAAGACCGTCTCCCCGCAATCTCAGCGGCATCCGCCTCTACAACCACGATTATGCGAGGCATTAACTGCTCAAGCACCCAAACCGGCATCCCTGGCAGATAGCCA
>BDTI01000100.1 GCA_002923215.1 archaeon BMS3Abin16
TGGACGCGCTGAACTCTGCCGATATCGCGGGTGGAAAAGGCCATAATATGGAGGAGTTGACGCGGGTTGTTTCCAATGGCAGGGCGATTGTTGTGGACTCAGCGCTTTGCAACGGATGCGGAACCTGTGTAATCGCCTGCCCGGTGGACGCCTTGATTTTAAACAACCAGGCACCGGAGGAACTCTTAAAGACCGTGGATGCAGAGGAAACCGACCTCGTAGGCATTAAAGCAGATATCTTTAACCTCCTGAAAAAGCAGGAGAACCTTATGATACCGCAGATCGCGCAGGCCCTCGGAGTCTCGACGCGGGAAGTCTTCCTGCATCTTATGGCTCTGAAGCGCGAAGACCGTGTTTTTGAAGGCGAGCGTGTGGGCGGGAGATTTGCATACACCACGATTCAGCCCAAGCCAGTTGTTATCGAGGCTAAGGGAGAGGAAGAAGTTCTGGTAATTGATAAAGAAAAGGCTGAGCGTATCAGAACCAAGCTTGAGGCCGCAATCGAGTCGTTTACAAAGACGAAGGTAAGGCTTATGATTGAGACAAACAAGCTTGATCGTGCTCTTGAGGTTGTTGCGAATAAACCGAAGAAAGGTGGTGATGAGAAATGAATGTAACATTGATTACGGGGCGAACGATTAAGCAGGGAATGGTTATCGAGCACAAAGATTCTACGATGTATACTGATGCCAACGCGATTTGCGAGTTTGATCCTGATGATATGAAAAAGCTCAAGGTCTCAGAGGGCGATACAGTGGAAGTGTCTTCTGAGGCTGGAGCGGTGTTTGTGCGAGCTGTTAAATCTCTTCAGTCACCGCATAAAAATATTATATTTATACCAATGGGTCCCTGGGCAAATCAAATAACAAGCCCGAAGACAGATTCTGTGGGAATGCCCTCGTTTAAAGGGATTCCAGCATCTGTGAAACTTGCTAAAGATAAAAAGGTACTCACCTATCCTGAGCTTTTGAAGCAGTCCTTTGGGAAGTGATTGAAAAATGGAAATACATACTGATGTAATCTGTCCATTCTGCGGGACACTCTGCGACGATATAGAGGTTCATGTGGAAAATGGCAGAGTGATGGAGGCGCTTAACGCCTGCAAGCTGGGAAACGCCAAGTTCATGAGCATGAATAAAAAGAACCGCCACATTGTGCCGATGGTGCGCGGCGAAGACGGATTTACAGAGACTACGATTGAAGATGCTGTGGAGCGTGTTGCCCGGATGCTTGTGGATGCTAAAAAGCCGCTTCTCTATGGCTGGGCCACAACAGAGTGCGAGGCTCAATCAGTAGGTATTGAGCTTGCCGAGGAGGTGGGCGGTGTGATCGACAGCTGCGCATCGGTCTGCCACGGCCCGTCTGTTCTCGCAATACAGGATGTAGGATTTCCATCTGTCACGCTGGGAGAGGTGAAAAACAGGGCTGATCTTGACATCTACTGGGGCTCTAATCCCATGCACGCCCATCCAAGGCATATGTCCCGTTATTCCCGTTATCCCCGGGGTTATTTCCGTGAGCGGGGCCAGCAGGATCGAACAGTGATAGTTATCGATGTACGCAGGACTGACACTGCAGGGATTGCTGACAAGTTTTTGCAGGTCTCGCCAGGTGATGACTACGAGCTTGTGAATGCCTTCAGAACACTTCTCAACGGCGGCGACATCCCGGATGAGGTTGCAGGTATCGCGAAAAAAGATATTGCTTCTGCCCTTGAGCTTATGAAGACCTGTCAGTTTGGAATGCTCTTCTTTGGCGTGGGACTCACCATGAGCCCTGGCAAACATCGTAACATCGACAACGCAATATCCCTTGTTGTTGATCTGAATAAATACACAAAGTTCAACCTCATACCCATGCGGGGCCATTATAATGTGACCGGGTTTTCCGAGGTCCTTACATGGCAGTCAGGATTCCCCTTCGGCGTGGATTACACACGAGGTTATCCACAGTATAATCCTGGCGAGACAACGTCTGTTGAGCTTCTCAGCCGCGGCGAGGTGGACGCAGTCTTTGTGGTTGGATCTGATCCGGCTGCAAACTTTCCTAAAAAGGCCGTCGAGCACCTGGCCAAGATTCCTTCGGCAGTAATCGAGCCACATGAAACGCCGACTACATATCTTTGTGATCTCAATATTCCCTCTGCAATCGCAGGAATTGAGGTTGAGGGAACAGCATATCGCATGGACAACGTTCCGATACGTATGCGAAAGATAATGGATGCTCCTGCCGGGCTATATTCAGACCGTGAAATACTTGAGATGATCCTTCTAAAAGTGAGAGAGATTAAAAATGGAGCTTGAAATTAAAAACGGCGTTGTCTTTGACCCGCTCAATAAGGTTGACGGCGAGAAAAAGGATATCCTGATTCGGGACGGCAGAATCGTTGAAAAGCTGAAGGGCAAGCATGATGTGATAGACGCCTCTGGAAAACTTGTAATGCCCGGCGGAGTTGAAATCCACTCTCACTTTGCCGGCGGGAAGGAGACTGCTGGCAGGATGCTTCGACCTGAAGACGGCGCGCGCACGGTCTATCCAAAGCGTAACGGTCTTCGGTCCGGCTCAGGATATTCTATGCCATCATCATTTACAGCAGGCTATCTCTACGCACAGATGGGCTATACAATGTGCAACACACCGGCCATGCCCCCTCTCTTCGCCCGCCACACCCATGAGGAGCTTGGTGACGTGCCGATCGTAGATAAATCGGCTTATCCCACTTTTGACGGGAACTGGTTTGTAATGAGATATCTAAAAGAGGGTGATCCAGATAAGCTTGCAGCCTGTGTAGCGTGGTTCCTTCGGGCTACAAAGGGCCTTGTAATAAAGATCGTTAACCCCGGCGGAACAGAGAACTGGGGCTGGGGTAAAAACGCGGTTGGAATCGATGACCCGGTTATCGGATTTGACGTAACGCCTGCGCAGATCGTAAAGGGTCTTGCAGAGGTAAATGAAAGGCTCAAGCTCCCGCACTCGATTCATCTTCACCCCAATAATCTGGGTAAACCAGGTAACATTGAGACAACGGTTGAAACCCTTGAACTCTGCAGAGAGGTCAAATCCGCTAACGCTAGACAGACGGTTTATCTCACCCATGCCCAGTTCCACAGCTTCGGCGGCGACAGTTGGAAGAACTTTGAATCCAAGGCGGATGAGCTGGCTAAATACATCAATCGTTGCGATCACGTGGTCTGCGACACAGGAAATGTGACACTTGACGAAACCACCACGATGACAAGCGACGGCCCCATGGAATACTTCCTCCACAACCTGACACATCTCAAATGGGTGAACAAGGATGTGGAGCTTGAAACCGCACCAGGGATAACACCCTTCATCTACTCGCGAAAAAACCCTGTTCACTCGGTGCAGTGGGCAATCGGACTTGAGCTTGCGCTTCTCATTGACGACCCATTCAAGGTGCTTCTCGCAACGGATCATCCAAACGGCGGACCCTTCACAAGGTATCCAAGGATCATTGCCTGGCTTATGAGCGAGCCCTATCGCAGATATTATATGGAGGAGCGTGTTCATAAAGGCGCTCAGAAAGGTTCAAGCCTTGCCACATTGGATCGGGAATATACCTTTTCAGATATTGCTGTTGTAACGCGGGCCGGTCAGGCGAAGGCCCTGGGGCTGAGCGAGCTTAAAGGACATCTCGGCGTGGGCGCCCACGGTGATGTCGCAATCTATGATATTGATCCTGCCCAGGTTGATCCATCCAAGGATTTTAAGGCAGTTGAAAAAGGCTTTGCAAAGACTGCGTACACGATTAAAGACGGTGAGATAATAGTAAAAGACGGATTGATAAGGGCAACACCCCAGGGAAGGACTTATTGGGCGAATCCTGTTGTGGACCATGAGCTTGACCGGGAGATGCTTAAGGACGTTGAGCAGTACTTCAAGAAATATTACTCTGTGAATCTTGCGAATTATCCTGTGCAGAAGGAATATTTGAAGCGGGGCCGCGAGATTCAGATCGATGCTCGGGATGTGAAATAAGATGAAGGAAATTATATTAAAAGTTATTAGTCAGCCCACGGTTGGGCTTGAGGCTGAAAACATCGCTCCAAAGGTGTTTGCATGCAAGAGCAGTATGGAGATAGCAGGCCTCCCAATTTATGAGGGGAACCGTGAAAGGCGGCTTGGTGATTTCTTCGATGTTTCAGGCGAGGCCGGAGAGGCTGAGGCTGAGACTCGGATTGTTATAGAGGGAGACGTGAGATTGACAAAGCGCATCGGGCAGGGGATGAGAGCAGGAGAGATACACATTAAAGGCAGCGCCGGGATGCACTTGGGCTCGAAGATGCGCGGCGGCAAAGTCACAGTCGAGGGTGACTGCGAGGCTTTTTGTTTCCAGGAGATGCGAGGAGGCGTTGTCCATATTAAAGGCAACGCAGGAAACTATTTGGGAAGCGCTACTAGAGGTAACTGGCGTGGGATGCGAGGCGGAACCATAACAGTCGATGGTAACGCGGGCTCAGAGATTGCAACCTTCATGAAAGGAGGGAAAATCCATGTTAAAGGTGACTGCGCAAGTTTTGCAGGCGTGCACATGAACAAAGGATTTATCGTAATAGATGGACGGGCTGAGCGCAGAATCGGTGCCGAGATGATCGGCGGAACAATAGTTGCAAATGAGGTTGAGGCCATGCTTGCCGGCTTCAAGCCGGTGGAAACAGTGAAAGCCCCGGAAATAGAGAGTGAAAAATTCACTGGAAACTATAAAAAATACAGCGGCGACCACGCGGACAGCCGGGCGAAAGGCACAGTCTGGGTTAAGATTCAATAAATAATTAAAAGCATGTTTAATCCTCTAAAGAGAGGGTTAATTATCGTGAACAAACAGATTTATAGGTCTGGATACATTTATCTGTGATTTTAGTCCAATTATAATCTTTTTCGACCAGGTTTCTGCCATTCTTTCCAAACTTTTTTCGCGTTTCAGGGTTGTCTAACATTTCATTTGCCTTTTTTATGAATTGCTCCAAATTATCTGGCGGAGCTAGTGCGCCCGTCTTTCCTTCAATGACTATTTCTGATGTGCCTCCAACGTCTGTAGCGATGACCGGGGTTTCACATGCAAGCGACTCTAGACACACAAGGGGCAGACCCTCTAACAAAGATGGAAGCAAGAGTAATTCAGATGTGGCGATGACTCCGGGGATATCCTCATGTGAGATTTTCCCGTGGAAGACTACTGGAAGCCCTCTGCACCTCTTTTTTAGCTTTTCAAATAGTGATCCCTCTCCTACAACATGTAGTTCAATATCCTGTTGCTGCGATATTTTCTTGGCTATGATTGGGAGTCTTTCAGCACCCTTCCATTTCTCCAGTCTTCCAACATAAGCGATCTTTCCTCTCTCTTTTTTCTGTGGCCTGAAAACATCTGTATCAACTCCGTTCGGAATCCATTGAGGTGTGACACCGAATTTGGACTCTGCGATTTCAATATCTTTTTTTGAAACAGACAGTACTTCATCGGCAGATTTTATGGTGAAGCTCCCGACGATTGGATCATACAAGTGTTCTTTTACAAAGGGTTTAAATCTTCCAACAGAAGCAGCGCTGGGGATCTCCATCCCCCCATGGAGATGTAGAACGAGCGGGAAGGGTTTTACTTTCTTTGCCAAAGCAGCCTGATTTGATATCAGAAAAAGGTAGCCATGAAGATGAACCAAATCGTAATCACGACTGTATTTCAATAGATACGGCAGGGGGGTGCATAAAGCTGATATTCCCCATCCTACGCCAAGTGTTTTTAATCTTTTTATCTGAAACCCCTTAGATTCTTCATGGTTTTGGGCGTCACCTGAAAGTTTAGATGTAAGGACCGTTACCTCATGTCCTTTCTCAGCCAGCCGCTTTGATAACTCCTTGCAAAATATTCCGCTTCCACCACCGGAAGGTGGGAGGGAGTTTACAACCATCAGGATCCTCATTCTTCAGTCCAGGGAGGGCGCCTCTTTTAATGGGTTGTTAAGACGAATCAGGTCTTCATCAGAAATCTTCTGATTACCCGTATATTTTTTATTCTCTGTAACCATAATTCCTCTTCTAATCGTTCTAATCTCCCACCATAGAAGTATCCCAACGACTGCTATGGGGATTTGACTCAACATTATCGCGTCTACTGTATTCATATTATCACCCGAAAGTGATTTAATATCCCCCTTCTATTTAAAAACGATGATAAACACACTCCTTTTAAGCCTGGGTCTTTCAAGCTTTGCAGCCCTGGTTTTAGTTCCTCTCGGATACTCTATTTTGCTTTCTTTTTTTCTTGATGAAGCCAGGGGAAAGGGAGGAAAATTTATCTCAGAAATATCTGTGATAATCCCTGCATACAATGAAAAGCAGTTGATCTCCGGAAAAATTCAGAACACCCTTGAAATAGATTTTCCATCGGATTTTGAGATAATTGTAGTTGATGACGCGTCTACTGATAACACCGCTCAGGTCGTCGAAGACTCATTTCACGATGCGGGGCTTAGGCTGATAAAAAAAAGGAGACGCGAAGGTAAAGCCTCGGCAATAATGGACGCTGTCAAAGCGGCAAAATACGATCTAGTGCTGTTGACAGACTCTGATGCTGTGTTGGAAAAAGATTCTATTCAACAACTGCTCGAAAAATTCGATGACACAGTCGGGGCTGTTACCGGCAGGATAATTGTGGACAATGAAAAAGAAAATTTCGTTACTGGAATAGAGAGTTCAATGTGGAGATATGGAAGTCTTGTTTGCAGGGCTGAAAGTAATCTGAATTCTCTGCCGCGCGTCTTTGGCCCTCTCACCCTAATTCGAAGTGGACTGGTTGATATCCCTAAAGACACGCTCCTTGATGACATGGAACTTGGTTTAGTTGTACGAGAAAAAGGCCTGAAGTCTGTTTATGCACCTGAGGCAAAGGCGCATATAAGGGTTCCTCAAACTTTAGGGGATCAGGCCAAACTCAGATCCAGGTATTTCAAAGGATATGTGCAATTGATCAAGAGACACAGAAATCTAATGTTCAACACAGATCAAGGATTTTTTGGCTTTATTACATTGTTTAGGCATGTATTGTTTGAGGTCTTTTCTCCCCTGTTAATAGCGGTTGTCACTTTATCTTTCATTATGTTAAGCCTGATCGAAGCTCCGATTTTTATCTTTTATCTACTTTTGATGTATATTCTCATGGGGCTCTCGATCTTCTTCATGGGATTTACGCTTTTTATTAGAAGGAAACGTCTTAAAGAAGCTCTTTCAGATTCTTTGAACATGGTGTTTTTTGTATTCAGCCTACAATTTTATAGGGTTTATTCATTTGTCCATAGGAAAAAGCCTGCATGGGATAGGTTGGAGAGTACTAGATAAGATGGCAGAGAATAACGCTCAAAAAAAGGTAAATGTGAAAGTAAGTGTTGTAGTCCCGGTGAGGAATAATCAGGAGATGATTGCAGAATGTATAGAGTCACTTTTAAATCAGGACTTTCAAAAAGATGAATATGAGATAATCATTGTTGATAACAATTCAACTGACAATACTGCCGAGATAATTAAAAGATATCCGGTGAAATACCTATTTGAAGGGAAAACCGGGAGGACTAAAGCCAGAAACACAGCTATAAAGCATGCATCAGGGGATATAATATGTTTTACAGACTCGGATTGTGTGGCGCATAAGAGCTGGATAAGAGAGCTTGCACAGGGATTTAATGACGCGTCGATTGGAGGCGTTGGAGGGAAAAGCTTGGGTCACGAGGTTTCAAATCTTACAGAGAAATATATAGAACTTTTATATGAAGAATACAACCTAAGTTTTAGATCTAGTGACCCTCCACAGATTATGACCGGAAATGCCGCTTATAGGGCAAGAGTTTTAGAAGAAGTAGGATGCTTTGATGAGTCTTTTGAAACCTCTGAAGACTATGATCTTTCTGCACGGGTTTTCTGGAGTGGTTACAGGCTGGAATATGCACCCAAAGCCATCGTTTATCACCGTCATAGAAGCAATTTAAAAAAGTTTTTCGCCCAATATTTCGAGTATGGAAGAGGGTATGTTAGGTTTAGTAATAAACACAGATCTAGATTAAATAAGAACATGAACAAGACCAAGTTGCGGCATTTTTATTATAGGATCTTATCTGACCCGAAAATATCTCCGGATATTAGGACAAAAATACATTTTTATTTCGCGATTAACGTTCAAAATCTGGCTTTTTTAATGGGCAAGACCTTCGAAAGGACGATGGGACGGTTTAGATGAAAGTTATATTGGTTGTGTCAAATCCTCTAACAACTGACAATAGAGTGCGCAAAGAAGCGATAACCCTTAGTAATCAGGGTTTTAAAATAAAGATTCTAACCTGGAACTATAATCGAGACCGATCCGGGTTCAATGAAAAGGGTATTGAATTAGAAAGCTTTAACTCAAACTCTCCGAGGGGGACTTCAAAGTTAATTCAAACATACCTGGGCCTCTTAAAATTTCAACTGTGGGTGTTTATCAAACTCGTTAAATCTGATTTTGATGTTGTGCATTGCATAGATTTTGACACCCTCCCCTCCGGCTTTCTGGCAGCTAAATTGAAGAGAAAAAAGGTGGTCTTTGATATACTTGATTTTTATTTTACCTTTCCATTATTAGAACGCGACACCAGGGTATTAAGATTTATCTCAAAGGTGCTTCGCAGCTTAGAATGGCCTTTTGTAAAAAGAGCTGATTTTCTCATTGTAACCACGCCAAAGTATAAACAGTACTATTCAAAGCTGGCGCCAAAAAAATCTATAGCAACTGTGTACAATTCCCCTGAGCTGAACTTCACAAAACCCAGATCAAAGACCACTAGAGAAGATGACTTTGTGATTTCATATATCGGGAGTATAAGATATGCAAAACAGATCTCCCGGCTAATTAGAGTAACAAAAAACATGCCTAACACGAAGGTCCTTATTGCCGGTTCCGGTGTCAAAGCAGAGGAAATAAAAAGATTTTCTAAGGACTATAAGCATGTTGTATTTCATGACGAAGTGCCGCACTCAATGGTTGCCGATATTTACAACTGTTCCAGCTGTATCTACGCAGCCTATGACATCCAAGACGAAAACACCCAGTTCTTGCTTCCCGTAAAGGTGCTTGAGGCTATGGCCTTCGGGCTCCCGGTTATAGCGGCTAAAGGCACTTATGCAGGGGATTTCGTAGAGAAAAATAGAATCGGTCTGGCGATTGGTAACAGTCCAGATGAATTAGAAAAATCAATATTTCTGCTTAAAAGTGATAAGATTCTTTACAATGAATTCAAACGGAACGGAACGAGACTTTTTAGGGAAAAGTTCAACTGGGAGGAGACATCTAAAGGGCTCATAAAGATTTATAACAAACTCGCTGAATCCGCCTAATCCACCCTTATTCAACCTTCATAGGAATATCCTTTCAAAAATGGGTATCGGTCTATCTTGGCCTCGACTGATTCAATTAATTCAGGCGTCCATTTAACATCAAAACGGCTCTTATGCGGAGATTTATACACGATACTCGCGCAATCATCTAGATACTCATCTGAAGCCTCTACGCCCAGAAAAGAGCAAAGCTCAGATAGATTCTTTTTAGGATTTTCAACGAACGTTTCATAGCTTAACTCGAAGATGTCTGTAGCCTTGGTATCTTTCTTAAAATTATCCGCCGCGTCTATTAGTCCAAAATAATAATCGAGGCTCTCTTTTAGGTCAAGTTTGAGATCCTTTCTATCAAGAAATATGGAACTTATATTGTCATACGGATTTCTAATGATACGTAGGAACTTTACATTTTCTTTTATGGTTTTGCGTAAACGATGTAAAAGTCTTAGAGAGGATCGTAATTGGTCAACAACAGCCACCCCGCTATTATCCCCAATTATTTTAAGCTCCTTAAATCTCCCCTGCCATTGATTTGGAACTTTAAAGGAGTTACCTTTTGAAACACGACCCTTTTTTGCAGCTGCCTTAGAATTTTTTAATATAAGATAATAGATCTGATTTCTTTTAAACCGTCCATAGATATAATGAATGGTATTCAACTCATCAGCAATAATTATCTCTGAATGAGCGTCAAGTAAAGAACAGATTAAACTCTTTCCACTTCTTGAACAGCCGATTGTCATACAGTAGGTTTCAACATCTTTGAAGTGTTTTCTATTTTTAAAGCCATTAATTTGAGAGAATGGATACTGCCTTGCAAAGTCCAGAGCGCTAGGGAAAGTCCAGAGCGCCGATTTCAAACTTTTATTCGGCTTAATCTTCATATGAACATCCTTTCAGAAAGGGGTATTCATCTATCTTCGATTCAACTAATTCAATTAATTCAGGCGTCCATTTAACCTTAAAACGGCTCTTATGCGGAGATTTATACACGATACTCGCGCAATCATCTAGATAGTCTTTCGTTGCCTCTACCCCTAGAAAAGAGCAAAGCCCTTTTAGATGTGATTGGGGGCTTTTGATAAATGACTCATGTTTTAATTCGAAAAATTCGCTCTCTTTGACCTGATTTCTGGTCTTTGAAACAACCTCGCAAAGTGTGAAGAAATAATCAATATTTCTCTTCAAGCAAGTGCGATCTACAGGGTTGTTTTGACGCTCTCTTATTGAAATGGTTGTAATATTATCAAAGGGATTTCTTATAACATGTATCAATTTTACTTTTACACCCACAACTTTTCTTAGTTTATCAAGAATATCGGGCCGGGTTTGTGTTATGAGTGTAGACCCACCTCCTTGTTTATCCCCTATTATTCTGAGGTTTTTGAATGTTCCCTGCCATTGGTTGGGAACATTATAATCATAACCTCCTCCCCGTTTTCTGCCTGTCAACGCAAAAAGCAGGGATTTTTTAATGAGTAGATGATAGATTTGATTTCGATTGTACATGCCTAGGATATATCTGAGGGTGTTTAACTCATGGGCGATTATCATCTCCGGATGAGCGTCAAGCAGTGCCCCGATTAATGAATGACCGCTCCTTGGATAGCCGATGAACATACAATACGTCGTTACATCATCAAAGATTTTTCTATTCTTAAATCCTCCATATAAGGACGGTAAATAATCATAAATATCCTTCAAATAATCATAGGCCAATTCATAATCTAAGTTTAACACTCTTTGAACAACCTTCATTTACTATAGACTCCAGCTGCTGAAATCATGTCCTGTCAACTTGCGAAATCGAGTTATGTCATCTAACAGGGCGTCTGTTAAGAACCTGACCTGTTCTTTTGAAAGCACCGGCCTTTTAATCGGCTGTGAAAAGGGATAGTACACGCTGCGTTTAACTCTCCACCTCATGTTTGGCGGTGAACGCTCAATAAAGTTATTAATCAATGAATTTTTTGACAGCTTCTCGCCGATAGAGTTTTTTTCCCGTTTTTCATCTGACCGATGAGGCATTATAGAAAACCTTCTGGAAGAGAAATTTTCCTCGACACAAAGAAATCTGAACACAGTTTTCATAGTTGAATCTCTATTTAAAAGCAGGTCTTCCTGGTTTAGAATAAGAATATTCTTCTTTGGAAAGTATTTTAAAAACTGTTCAATCTGCTCGCAATACCTGCTTCTAGCTAAATACACCTCCGCTGAATTAATATCCACAAATAATTCTTCAAATTTCCTTTTTTCTTTTCCACTGGCCAGTCTGTGGACATAATGGGATACTATCCGTTCCAGGGGGTCCCGAACCAAGTATATCAATTTAGCTTCAGGAACAAGAGAATACATCCTCGCAGGGACCTCCTTATAGAGAGGGTGAACAGTATAGTTTGGCGATGCCTCTCCATAGATTTTGAAGGTGCCGGTAAAATGAGATTTATACCAACTGATTCCCTTCCCCCAACTCCGTTCACCTATGAAAAAATCCAACTCCTTTTGTTTAGACATAAATATTTGGGGATGGAGTCCGAGATAGTAATGTAACGCCGATGTCGCACATTTTTGCGCGCCGATTATGATTAGATTTGGAAGGCGGCCAGAATTATTTTTACTCATGAAAACGGAGGGCATGTCAGATCACTTCAGCAGGTATTATCAGCCAAGATAAATAAATACCTTCTTTTTCCCACTTACCCCCTTAACCATTTATAGTTAATTC
>BDTI01000101.1 GCA_002923215.1 archaeon BMS3Abin16
CTGCCTTGCCGCTTGTGATCAGACTTGCAGCAACGAGCGGGCCGATCCCGTCGCCGATTGGCCGGCCCTTTGAAATCGCCTGCACACCCTCCATCTGAGCGTCTGCTATCTGTTTAATAAGCTTAAGGTTCATGTGAAAGAGCATGGCAATCTGGAAGTTTCCGGTCTTTTTGGTAAACTCCACGTAGTGGCGAAGCATCTTTGTAAGCATGTTAAGCCCGACCGTGCCCTTCAGTAGTGAGTTGATGTTCGCCCTCCAAACAGGGTCTGCGCCAGGCGAGATATCAGCGGCCACAGCGTCAAATCGATCCTCTGCACGGTCAATTGTATATTCGATCTTCTTCAGAATCCCATAGGGGTCAAGGTTCACCGGAGGTATGAGGAAGAACTCTGTCACCCGGTTTATCTGTGGCATTGGATCCTTTGTGGCGCCGCCTTTTTTCTTGGCCACTTTTTTCACAAGCCCCGCCGACTTCTTTGTATATCCTGCGAGGGTGTCTACAACCGCCTCCATCTCGGCGATCATCTTGAAGAGTAGATATTTCGGGTAGAGTCCGATGAGCGCGAAAAAAAGCAACATCCAGATTATCTGGCCTATCACAGACGGTTGGGGAAGTCCGAATACCATGTGTCATTCACCCGTTATATTTTCCTTTTTTTATAGTTTCATCAGCTTTTTTGAAGACGCCGGCCAATGTATGTGCTTCCCGGCCTGAAACACCTGCCCTGCCGATTACACGTCTGAAAATCCTTTCTGAAACATCCCTTTTATAATTTGGCTGGTCCACGGCTTCGAGAAGGTCGTTGAACCTTTTGTGAAGCGCTTCCTTTTCGCATCCCTTGGCCTGCCGAGTCTCATCTTCTGCATTTGTCTCTGTGCCCTGACTGAGCTCGTAGAAAAGTACTGCCGCTGCATGGGAAAGATTCATCGTGGAATAGGGGGCTGGAGTGGGAATTGACACGACCATGTCACAGCAGTCAAGCTCGCTATTCGAAAGCCCGGAGTCCTCCCGGCCCAATAGAAGCCCCACGGTTCCCGTAACATCTGAAAGTCTGGTTGCGAGCTCTCTCGGCGTGATCGCATGTCTCGGCGAGCTCGGCTTGTCATGGGTTTTAGCGGTAGTTCCAACGGTTATGTCAAAGACCTGATTCAAATCAGAATCGCCTAGATGCACAGATTTTCTCAGGACGTCTCCTGCATGTGCTGCGCATTCAAACGCCTTAAAATCAGCTTTGAAATCACGCCCTGAAAAATAGAGCCGCCCTAGTCCGAAGTTTTTCATCGCCCGCGCCACAAATCCTACATTGCATTCATGCTTCGGCTCAACGAGAACAACGCATATCTCAGCCATAAAATCGCTCAGCTGAACTCGGCTCGAATAGTTGTGAAAACCGGGCCGCGGATATCGATTTTTTTATTCTTTGAATTAATGCTTCGAACAACCACCTCTGTGAGGCTGAGATTTATGTCGCTTGGAAGCTTCACACCCTTTACCTGTGTTGTATGCGCAGACTCACCGCTGGCTGCGGCTTCTTCGATCTCGCTTGCCGCAAGAGCTGCAACCGCGCTGAGATAGCTAAAGCCTGTGTCAAGGCCTTTTTCCAAAACCTCAGACGAGCCTTTAGATGGTGAAACGCCGTAGACCCCGCCGTCAAATACAAATATTTTGTTAAGCGCCGCCGGTCCCAGCAGCCTGGTGTTATTCTCTTCTTCAACAAGGCTTACCACAACATCTCTGCCACCCACGCTGCCCTTGTAAACCTCAAATGTGCAGGGGCTGACTGCTGCTGCATTAGATCTTCCAACGCTGAGGATTTTATCTGCGATCTCCCGACCTTCAACTGTGGAAGGGGCACGTGCAAGCGTTATGCCTGCTGCAATCTCAGTGTCACTCAGCGCAAGGGCTGTGTAAAACTGGGGGTACACAAGCTCGCGAATATCTGCCGCGCCGCTTCGAACCATCGCCAGCCGTTCAACGCCAAAACCGATGTTAAGAACCGGGTGCTCAACCCCATATTTGGAAAGCGCTACAGGCGAGTAAAGCCCCATTGTCGCAACCTCAACTTCACTGCCTCCGGGCGGCAGTGTTCCGAAGACCTCGAACTGCGTGTCAGGCGCGTAGTATTTCGACCGTTTCTCATCGGGCCGGGCGTGCATGCTTTTAATCCCTATCCTAAGTTTTTTAAAGACTTGCTCAACAATATCCATCCCCTCCGTTATCCCCTGTTTTTCATCGAATGTAAATGATTCATCCACTACCACACAGGATGCAGAATGATAGGATCTGAGATGGCCGCAGTCTTCCTGCTGCTCCCGTCTGAAACACCGATCAATTGAGAAAAGCTGGATCGGCAGCTCGCGTTTTCCATAGAGTGCCTGCAGTGTGAGGAACCATCCGCTTGTCATGTGGGAGCGCAGCGTCATGTTTGATGCTTTTGGCTTGAGTGCTTTGAACTCTGGAAAAACAGTGTCAAGCGCTTTAAGAGCCGATGTGTCATCTGTATTTAGAACTTGGGAAAGTTCTGCTATGAAGTCGTCGCCTTCGATTTCACCTGTTTTATACTCTCTGAGAACCTGTTCAAGGGAGTTTTTACTCAACTCGGGGTTAAACTTTTTTAGCTCGGAAAGCTTTTTTTCTGAAACTCCGATGTCCGGTCGGGGCAATCCTGCCAAGAAGTAGACTCTGTCGAGCACGGCAACTGCTTCAGGTCCGAACTGTTTGTGGACTTCGGTGTCTTCGATAAATAGGGGATTTATTGTTTCGTCAAAGCCCAGCTGGATATAGGCTGATCTGAGCTTTGAAATTGCCGCGCCGATTTGGTGGACAGTTCCTGGTTTATTTGTTTTTTTGGTTTTTTCTCCTCTGGTTGTGGCCAGGTTTTTTGTGTTTTGCCAGGTTCCTTCAAAGTCGGTTTTCGCTGTTTTTGCGACTTCTTTTGAGTTCCATCTGCCCATTTCTTTGTCCTCGGATTTTCTTTTTCGGCTGGGTATAAAAGGCTTTGCGGGGTGTGATGTGGGTTTAATTTGGGAAAATGTTTAAATATAATAAAGTAACCTAAGGTTATTTAAGTGGGCGATCAACCGTCTCAACACGACCTCCAACTCTCTACCTCAAACACCCACCACCCCCAACAACATGCGTGTTGAGACACCTTTTTCTACGATCGCCCACCTCCCACCACCCAAAAAACCCTGACTAAATTATTTAACTACAAATCCAACATCCGGCATATGGGGCAGGTTAAGACTCAGGAAAAATTTCTGCTAAAATTATTTGGAATAACATCACTTCTACTATCAATAAAAATAGCGGGCTACGTCTTTGTCGGCCTTTACTTCGTGCCGGCTGCATTCATGCTGCTTGGGATTCTACTAATAATCAGAAGCAGAAAATAAAGGGGACTCGCAACATTTATATAGAAACGGAGGGCCAAAGAAAATGCGAGGAATGAAAAAATGACAGGCTGGGATTTAGAAATTCGTCGATAAAGATATGCCTATCAAACTATATGACACCACGCTTCGTGACGGCACCCAATCCGAGCGAATCTCTTTTTCTGTTGAAGACAAACTCAAGATAGCGGTGAAACTCGACGAACTCGGCATACACTATATCGAAGGCGGCTGGCCAGGCTCAAACCCAAAGGACTCAGAATTCTTTGAACAGGCGAAAAAGCTCAATCTCAAGGCGAAACTCGTGCCCTTCGGAAGCACGCGGCGAGCGGGAGACACGCCAGAAAAAGACAGCAATCTCAATGCTCTCCTTGATGCTGGAACAGATGCGGTGTGCATCTTTGGTAAAAGCTGGGGACTCCATGTAACAGACGCCCTCAAAACCACGTTTACCGAAAACCTGGCCATGATCAAAGATAGCGTTAGATTTCTAAAAAACGCTGGAAAAGAGGTTGTCTACGACGCCGAGCATTTCTTTGACGCCTACAAAGACAACCCAGGTTATGCGCTTCAAACACTGGCAGCCGCTGGGTCCGGTGGAGCCGATGTAATTGTTCTCTGCGACACAAACGGCGGAACACTTCCCGGCGAGCTTGAAAAAATCATAAACGCCGTAAAATCCAGTGTAAAAGTGCCGCTTGGAATACACGCGCACAACGACTCTGAAACCGCGGTTGCAAACACACTTACGGCGGTGAAACTCGGTGTGACACATGTGCAGGGCACGGTGAACGGATACGGCGAAAGATTCGGAAACGCAAACCTCTGCTCAATCATCCCAAACCTCAAGCTCAAACTCGGACTAAATTGCGTAACAGAGGAACAGCTGAAAAAGCTCACCGAGGTCTCACGATATGTTACAGAGATAGCCAATATCACGCCCACGCCCAGCCTGCCCTATGTAGGCGCAAGCGCTTTTGCCCATAAAGGCGGGATACATGTTGACGCAGTAACCAAGAACCCGCGAACCTATGAGCACATCGAGCCAGAGCTTGTGGGAAACACACAACGCGTATTGATATCCGAGCTATCTGGCCGGGCGAACATTGTTTCAAAGGCGCGGGACTTCGGATTCACCCTTGAAAAAGACACGCCTGAAACCAGAAAGATACTTGCAAAGCTGAAGGAGAAGGAGAGCGAAGGCTACCAGTATGAAGGGGCTGAGGCATCCTTTGAGCTGCTCATCCGAAAGACGCTGAAGGGCACGCGCAAGTTCTTTGACATCGAAGGATTCAGGGTGATAATTGAGAGGCTGAGCGACGGACGCATGCTGGCAGAAGCAACAGTGCGGGTAAAGGTGGAGGGTGAAGAGCTTTTCATGGCTTCAGAGGGTGACGGCCCGGTAAACGCACTTGACACAGCGCTTAGAAAAGCTCTCTATAAGTTTTATCCAACGCTACGTGAGATGCACCTCAAAGACTACAAAGTACGTGTGCTCGATGAAACACGGGGCACAGCTGCAAAGGTGCGGGTTCTCGTAGAATCAGGCGATCGCAGCGGGTCATGGGGCACTGTCGGCGTGTCAGAAAACATAATTGAGGCGAGTTTTGAAGCCCTTGTGGACAGTATTGTGTACAAGCTTTTGAAAGACACAGCTGAATAAAAGAATATGGAAGAGGGGGGTGTCAACTGCGAAAGAGAGATTCAGAAGCTAGACTATAAAACACCTAATCAGATAGAAAATTGGTTGTGTAAATAGTATTAGTTAACTCGCTTTTTTTATTCTTCAGATTTCACATATACTATATAGAGCATCAAGAGATAATAAAACCCAACAACAATTATAAAGATAAACGATGTAACAACTGAAAATTGATAAAGGTTCGATTTGCTTGTTACCCCTAAATATATCCCACTCATCGCTGACAAGATTGATGTAACTGCTAGAATTGTAAGTATTGCAAAAATTTTGACAAATCTTTTACTCCCAGCATCCTTTTCGTGTACATGCCAGATAAAAAGAACAAGTAAAGCCCAAATAGTTCCAACTGTCCCGGGTATTACCATTAAAATCGAACTCATTTTTTGGATTTCCTTTTTTTAGACTTTTTCTTCTGGTCTCTGATTGGTTTTGTCACTAAAAGCGTAATCATAACACTGGAACTGTCCCCCAAATCAGCCCAATAGGAATCTTTTTTTAAATTTTTCCCTAATGGTTTCGCATCGATGTAGTTTTGGGATGCCTTTAATGCCATGTTAGTTAAAGACCCTCTCCCAAAGATAAAAACTTTTGGCCTTCCTCTTTTTAATCTTAAAGTAATCTCATCATGGATTTCTTTTTCGGTCATTTCTGGGCCAATCCATATAGAATCGGGGAAAAAACCTAGATGATCTCTCCAATACCTTCGAAACCTTTCAGGATAACTTTTTTCCCAAACCGCCTTTGAATACAACAGATATGGATAAAAATACCCTTTTATATAGTCGCTCCGATGCCAATTATATATTTTATTACCAAATGGTCTAAAACGGGATTCAAGTTTTTTCTTCATTCTCCTAGCTTCATCCATTAAGCCGTTATCCTCGAAATTTACTATTGTAGTCGACAGTAAGAGAGCTTTATAATGGTCAGATTTTAAAACTAATTTGAAATCTTTAAGCATCTCTTCATTATTTTTTAGTCGAGAAACCAACGAGTGTAAGGCTAGCAACATATCTGCTCTAATAACACCCATTTTGTCTCTTGTCGTCATAAGGTCTTTTAGATGATTTTCAACCTCACCCTTAAAATCCAAAGGCAAAATGTTTATTAGTGAAATAAACTCTTTATCACTAATCCCAGATTTGATTTTTTCTTCAATTTCCGGTTCGTATTGATGTAAAAGTTTACCTAAACCAAAAGTTCTAACTAACTTCGCCAACGGTTGACGATACATTTTTATTTACTTTTCTAGATATTCTGATACATAATCAGCTAAACATGTCTCATCAGCACAATAGAAGACTTCAGACCCTGGGAGTATTGCGCCTAAGTTTTTGGGCTTTAAAACTAAATTACAACAAGAACAGACAATGGGTTCATTATCTCTAGTAAGATACCCCTCTCTTGAAATAGTAAAATTGAAATCCTCTGTAAACTTTGGTACATCGTTTTCGTCTTCAAAAACTAATAAACCAAGTGTTTCCGTCAAAATATCACTCCATTATATATTCCTTTTTAATCTGACACATACACTCATGTCTAGAATTGTATCCAAAAAATGAGTTACCTAAAATTCGTACCACCTATCCTTCTCCTCTGCTCTAAATTTAGGGTCTGTTATATAAACATTATGCAACAGTCTAGGCTTAGAGTGTGATTGAGGCAGCAACATATACCTTCTTATTAAAGCTAAATCCTTCTTGTATATAATATCAAGCTTATCGTATTTGACCTTTTCTGGTTCAAATGGTGTTTAAAACCTTTCCACTTGGTTATCTTTAAAGAACTTTATGCCTTGCAGCTTGAAACTCATACTAATCTAGACCTATGTAACCCATCTCGCTGGACACTTCGGCTAATAATCTCGTTTGATGAGGAAGTCTGTGAGGGCGAGTATTTTCTCCTCAGCCTCGCTTGCAAGATTGATTCTTTTCAGGGCGGCAAGGGCGTTTTTCTCATACTTTGACGCTGTTTTAACAGCAT
>BDTI01000102.1 GCA_002923215.1 archaeon BMS3Abin16
ACCACAGCATACTCCATGTCATCAAGAGGAATAACCCTCTTTGTGTAGCTTAGAAACGCTGATATGTCTGATCCCAGAAAATACTCGCCATCCCCTAGTCCGAGGACAAGCGGGCTTTCATGGCGCGCGCATATGATGCGGCCGGGCTCACGGCTCGAAACTACGAGAACAGCGTAGGACCCTTCAACCTCCCGTAGCGCAGATATAACAGCTTCTTCAAGACCCTGATCAGCGTGTTTTTCCTCGATTAGATGCGCCAAGACTTCGCTGTCAGTTTCAGAGGTGAATGTGTGCCCCCGGTCTGCAAGCCTTTTTCGAAGCTCAAGATAATTAGAGATAATCCCGTTGTGCACAATGGCAATCTCACCTGTGCAGTCAGTGTGGGGATGGGAGTTTTCCCTGGACGGCGGACCATGTGTAGCCCAGCGGGTGTGACCGATTCCAACACAGCCTTTCATCTCCAAAAAACGCTGCCCCCGATCAACTTCATCAATCATCCCCTGATCCTTCCTCACCTCAAGCTCAGAATCAAATGTTGCGATGCCGCAGGAATCATAGCCTCGATATTCCAATACCTTAAGACCTTCCAAGACAACTTTTGAGGCGTCGCGCCCGCCCACATAACCAACTATTCCGCACATAGCACTTCTCCATGGGATAGGCAAAATTTATTAACCTTTGCCTCGTCAGGTGAAGGCGTTATGACTGATGATGAGCTTCCCTGCTTTACCTGTGAACACGCTGATCTGTCCTGCAGCGAGATAACCTGTGAGCTTGAAAAAAGAGCAGTCCATCTCCTGAATGAATGCCCATTGGGCAAAGAAATCTGATTTTGTTTTAACAATCCCCCTGTTGAGGTGGAAGAAAAATTTAAATAACATCTCACGCGAGTCAGGACTATGCCTATTCCGGAGGTTTCGAAGATATGGATGGACGGGGAATTCGTCGATTGGAAGGAGGCCAAGGTCCATGTCCTCACTCATGCGCTGCACTATGGGTCAGGGGTTTTTGAGGGAATCCGCTGTTACCATACCAGCAAGGGTCCGGCCGTTTTCAGATTCACAGAGCACCTTGAGAGGCTCTACACATCAGCTAAACTTTATCATATGAAACTCCCCTTCACACTTGAGGAGCTTCGGGAGGCGACAAAAGAGCTTATACGGATCAACGAGCTTGACGCCTGCTACATCCGGCCTATCGCGTTTCGGGGCTATGGGGAGATGGGGTTGAACCCGCTTACTTCGGTTGTCAACGTTTCGATTGCGGTTTGGCCTTGGGGCGCGTATCTGGGTGATGATGGGATTAAAAACGGCATACGATGTAATTTCTCATCTTATCAGCGCATATCACCAAATGTTTTGCCACCTCTTGCCAAGTGCACGGGACAGTATGTTAACTCGATTCTTGCGAAGGTTGAGAGTTTGAAGGCTGGCTATGATGAGGCGATTATGCTTGATTACCGTGGCATGGTTTCCGAGGGGCCGGGAGAGAATATTTTCGCAGTCAAGGATGGCTCGATTTCCACGCCTCCTGAGCACGCGAGCATTCTCCGGGGTATCACAAGGGACTCGGTTATGGAGATAGCAGGAGACCTCGGCTACACAGTCTCTGAGCGCGATCTCACGCGAGGCTCGCTTTTAACGGCAGACGAGGTTTTCTTCACAGGCACGGCGGCGGAGATCACGCCGATCCGGGAGATCGACGGAATCGAGATAGGAAAACCTGGACCGGTTACAAAGGCTATTCAAGACGTCTTTTTCAAAACCATAAAGGGCGAAGAACCAGCCTATGAAAAATGGCTGGACTACGTTTGATTAATTTTATTTGAATTTACACAAAAGTATTAAGTAACATCAAGAATTAAGCATATTCTTGAAGAGGTATTAAAGGGTTCAATAAAAAAATAAGGAGGGAAAAACGATAAACTATCTGGGAATAGTTGTTTGGTCATCTGATATGGTCATGTCTTATTATCTAAAGACAACACCAAAAGTAGGTGAAAAAACAAGTAAAATCGTGGGTGGGTGGTTAGCCAGTCTATTAGGAATTTTTATTGTTATTTATAAAAAGATCTTACCGATACCACAAGATATGGGGTTAAAAATAGTTTTAGGTATTTCATTAATAACGGTATTTGTAATAGTCATCGCATTTAGAGTAATTTTAAGACCTCATACTAGAAGGAGCAGGGGGATTGTAGATTCTACTACGATGAATATCTATAATGCTGCAGCTAGTTTAGGACATATTATTGCTTTTATAACTGGTTTGATCATCATCCTTTTCAGCTAAAGTAAAATTGAGAGGATTAACCCGTTGAAACTTCTCAGAACTCTGCTCCGATTATGGTTTTAGTGGAGGTGACTCCCTTCAGTGTGCGGATGATGTCGACCGTGTCGTTAAGCGACTTGAGTCCCTCGGTCTCAAGAATCGCGATAAAATCATATTCTCCAAACAAGTGCAAAAGCTCCCGAATCCCATCAACCCGTGAAATCTCTTTTCGAACCGCGTTCTCCTTACCAAGCTCCACATTAATCATGCACACGCCGACAACCATACAATATTCGCCTCCAATTTGTTCTTCATGTTCTGTCTAAGATAGGATTGAAGAATGATATTCAACCTATCTTACAATAACTGTGCAACCACCTTCTTTAACTTTTCGATATCAGCCTCGCAGGTGATTGGTGCTGGTGAGCTTTTGATAATGATCTCCGGGTCCTTAAGCGCATGACCTGTTGCCACGCAGACAACACGTTCATCCCGATCTATCTCACCAGACTCAAGGAGCTTTTTCAGTCCTGCAATCGTGGACGCGCTTGCTGGTTCAATACCTATGCCCTCACGTTTTGCAAGAAGTCTCTGCGCAGCCAGAATCTCCTCGTCGCTCACAGCCTCCATAACTCCGCCAGATTCCCGGACTGCCTGAAGCGTTTTCGGAGCAGAGACAGGCGCACCGATTCTGATAGCCGTTGCAATGGTTTCCGGGTTTTCAACAGGGATTACGTCGTCGAGCCCATCCCTGTAGGCGTGGACAACGGGTGCCGCGCCTTCGGCCTGTATGCCCGTGATCTTCGGCATCTTATCGATAAAACCATGCGCATGAAATTCTTTGAGCCCCTTCCAAATCGCGCTGCTGTTACCGCAGTTTCCCACTGGCACTATAATTCGGTCGGGCACATCCCAATTCAGTTGGTCAACGATCTCAAAGCCAAGTGATTTCTGGCCTTCAAGCCGCCAGGGATTCACTGAATTAAGTAGATAAATGTTCATCTCGTCGCAGGCCTGTCTAACAAGCTCCAGGGCATCGTCGAAGTTGCCCTCGATTGCAATCACCTTCGCACCGTGCAGAATCGCCTGGCTAAGTTTACCCATGGCTGTTTTTCCTGTGGGCAGGAGCACGATGCAGCTAAGCCGTGCTACAGCCGCAAATGCAGCTAGTGATGCTGAGGTGTTCCCCGTGGACGCGCATGCAACAGCGCTTGCACCGAGTTCAAGTGCTTTGGTCACACCAAGTGTCATACCCCTGTCCTTAAAAGAGCCAGTCGGGTTTGCGCCCTCGTTTTTTACATACAGTTCTTTCACCCTGAAGTCTTCTCGCAGATTACTCACCACGTGAAGCGGGGTCCCGCCCTCTGTCAGAGTGATTATCCGGGCAGTCTCGCTCACCGGCATGAACTCTCGGTATTTCCACACACCCATCCAGCGCGAGTCCAGCTCTTTTTTTGTCACTGTGATCTTGTCAATTTCGAGTACCACCTCCAGAAGCCCTCCACATTTTGGGCAGGTGTATATCCTTTCTTCCGGCGGATAATAGGCGTTACACTTGATACATCTGAGATCGAACATTAGTTCACACCTTCTAAGACGGAGGTTATTAAACTTTATGATTGAGACCCTATCTCAGAACAGATGCAACTGTACGGTGGAAAACTTTAAAGCACTGAAGTGCCGAGGTACAGAGCAGTCTGTGGATAAGAGGTTGGTGAGTTGATGAAGGGATCAGTCAAAAGAACCTGGCTTTTTTTGATGGTTTCAGCAATAATTCTGCCTATGGTTTTGGCAAGCGGCTGCATCAACCAGCCCCAAACACCTGGCCCGATAATTGAGTCTGTTGATGGATCTTCAGATGGTGTCAGCTCTTTTGCAGCATATAAAAACGGGAGCCTCGTCAACGTGCAGGTTATCTTCTCTGATCGCAAGGTGCACAGCGGAAGCGCCAGTTTCACAGTTGAAGATGAAGCTGGTAAGGTTCTTTACCGGGAGGAGCGTGCACTCTTTCCAGCGGACTTTGTCGATACTGCAATATGCACCCAGGAGTTCTGCGGGATAGAGAAAACCTATGAACTGAATCTGCCCCTTGAGATTGAAGGAACCGGATATAAGGCAGTCATATTAGTCGTCGACGGTAATGGAGAGATTTATAATGCCCGCACTGAGATCGAGGTTTATGGCCTTTGAGGTGGTTGGATGAGGGAAAAGATCAGCCTTAGCTACATTACCGGCTTTTTAGTTGGAGGCATTTTCCTACTCGGCGGGTTAACCGAATTGCGAGAATCCCCCTTGGGAGGTCTGCTGATAATCCTTGGATCACTTTTCATATTCCCTCCTGCAAGCACCTTCATTGAAGGCATGCTCAGAAAAAAGCTTTCCAAAAAGGTCAAAATAGGATTGTTCTTGGTTCTCATCATAGTGGGCATGGGTATAATCTCTTCCCCTCAAGAAAGGACCACAGCGAATCAACCAGATTATCTTAGCTTGGCTGAGAACAAGATAGTGGATTCAGAAAGCTCCATAGTTGATGCATTCACCTTTCTCACTGAAAAAAACTACCGAGGCGCGAGGGAAAAAGTCTTAGATGCGAAATCCACTTTGGAGGAGGCGAAATCCTATGTTGAAGGGGCAGGGGCTCTATCAAATGGTCAGAGGAACAGGTTGAATGCGCAAATCAGGCTTGACCAGCTTCAAAGCACAGCAGTATACAAAACATCAAATCTCTTGGAGGAAAAAGATAAGGTTTTGGAAGAGATTGGCCGAACAGAAGACATTGAGAAGATGCTTCCTAAGTTAGAACTCTTGTCAAGGGGTTTTAAAGAGAATTCCGGGGATTGGAGGGAGCTTTACAGCGAGTTTAGCTCTGCCAAGGAAACAACCTTTCCAGACCTGCCTGATGAGTACATAGAGTCAAACCTTGCCCTGGCGGATGTTATGATGAGCTGGTCAGATATGCTGGACGAAAACATCGACCGGCTCAAGGCGCAGGCGCCTACCTATGTTTCAGTTGAAGAAAAGAGCCTGCCAACATCCATCCTGCCAGAAGCAGATGTCACCGGTCTTATCACGGCTGAGCTTAAAAGCTTCTTCGAAAGCTTCGATTCAGACAGGGACAACAAACTTTCTATCGGCGAGGCGCAGGACTTTTTTTTCTGGGTTGAAAACAACGTCAAGTACAGGTATGATAATGAGGGAGAGCGTAAACCGATAGTGGGGACGCTTGTAGGTGATGGAAGGGCTGGGAGTGATTACCGGCAGAGGCCTCTTGAAACCCTTTCTGAAGGAGCTGGAGACTGCGAGGACATGGCCACCCTTGAGCAGGCATTCTACCAGTACTATGGAATCGAAGCCTATGTGTCAGGGGTCAACGCAATGGAGCCTGATGTGCTGGACCATGCGGCTACAATCGTCTGGATATCAGGGCACGTGGATGAGTTCAAGGGTTATCTGGGTGATCTTGTTTACTATGAGATACCGGAAGGGACCTCGGACGTCTATGGAAACCCGGTCAAGCCAGGCATCTACATGCTGGTGGACAACTCCTACTCCGGAGCCCTGGGATATGTGAGCGGGGGGATTGCGCCCGGCACATTCAAGATACACTGCGCCATACCATTGGAGAAGGGTTATGATGAGGAATGGGGGGATATTGTCTCTAGATGCGGTGTGCCCATGGATTAGACTGGAGGGTTATGATGAGGCCTAAAGGAAAACTGCCACAATTGCTTCTATGTTTTTTGCTTTTGCTTCTACTCACCTCCTGCATAGGCCAGGATACATTGGGTTCTGAGGATATGGGAAAGCCCTCCTATCTATCTCCAAAGGAGCGTGCAAACCTTGTGGGAACTGTGAGCGATGCTGAAACCGGGGGGCCGGTCCCAGGGGCATTTGTAGCCATAGCCGGCGGTGGACAGGTCTTCAACACCACAAGCGATGAAGAAGGAGCGTTTTTCCTGAACAATATTCCAGCCGGTCGATATGCGGCTCTCACCGTCTTTACAAAAGGACATGAAATGAAGGTTCTCCACGACGTTGAGCTTGAGCCGAATCAAACAAAAAAGCTTGAGTTCAGGCTGCGGCCCAGTGGAAATTGAGAAAGCCGGCTACACGCTTGTTTGAACGTCTATCATCAAGTATCCGCAGGCTGCATAGCGGCGAAGAAACATTTTTTTAGATTTGACGGCCTGTTCTACTCAACGGTGATACTCCTCGCTACCATTGACAGGTTGTCTTTCAACTCCTCTGGGTTCAGCTCATCAATTATCGCAAATCTCCTGGCCGACCCATCCCTTAGTTCAACTTCCAGATGAGAGCTTGCTCCATGCCACATATTTGCCCAGAAGCTATTTGTTTTAATCTTAACCTGTTTTATTTCATCGGCTCCTATAACGAAATTAGACATATCCCCTGTGAGAAACCCCTTGCTCTGCGGGTCCATAGTGTCATATTTCTCCTCTGTCTTTTCACGGCTCTCAACCTTTCCTTTGAACCAGCGTTTTAAAAGATAATACAGGGCAAGCACGGGCGTGAGGATGATGAAAGCGGGTTTAAGCCCTGCCAGCCCCCTGTCCAGAAGCTCTGTAAAAACCGCGGCAAAGGAAACCAGCACGATCACCTGTAAGATAATGTCCGCAGCCCTTGGATCTGAAAGCTGCCCCCCGATTCTAGCTCCGTAGAGCCCGGAATCCTCAACATAAACCTTGTACAGCCTGTTAGAGCCAAACCATCTGGGCTGAGATATCCTAAATGATTTTCTGCCCATATCACAGACCTCTTAACCTATTTTTTTGAATCTTTCCCTTCTGCCGGTTATGGCAAGTGGTATATCCTGGTATAAAGTTATTTATATAAAACTTGGAAGAACATACT
>BDTI01000103.1 GCA_002923215.1 archaeon BMS3Abin16
TTTCGAGAGCTTTGTTTTAATCGGCACCCACCTGTCTAAATATGTCTGTATCAAGCATTCCTCCGAAGGGGTTTTTTTAAATCTGATTGAGGCTGAAAGTCTAATGTCTAAAATATTTTATGAAAACCTCTGAGGCGTCGGGTGGCAATAAAGGATTTATAAAATGGGATGCCTTGTATTTTTATGCGCGCATTTATCGCCTGTGACATAGTTCATCCCGGCATAAAAGAGGTTATATCCGAGATTAGAAAAACAGGCGCCGCCGTTAAGTTTGTGGAGCCTGAAAACACCCATCTCACACTCAAGTTTCTGGGTGAGATTGATGAAGACACTGCCGGAAAAGTTGGCGCAGTCCTAAAAGGTGTTTGCTTTCGGCAAGGGGTGATGGAGGCAAGGCTTTCTGGCGTGGGAGTTTTTCCAAGCCAAAACTACATGCGGGTGCTGTGGATAGGCCTAGTTTGCCCTGGGCTTTCCCGCCTTCAGCGCAGGCTTGACGACGCGCTCTTTGAAATCGGTATTAGGAGAGAAAAGAATTTCAAGCTCCATCTCACAATTGGCCGTGTGAAGACTGGGAAAAACAAACTTGCCCTCATCAATTGCCTTGAAGCGCTGAAAGACCGAGAGATCGGAAGCGTAAAGATAGACGAGGTTAAGCTGAAAAAAAGCGTTCTCACGCCCAAGGGCCCGATCTACTCGGATATAATGGTTGCAAAGTTATGATGGATGAAGTTTTGAAGCAGATTACTCCCACTGAGGCGGAGACGCGGGAGATGAAAGAGGTCTGCCAGGCGCTTATAGGGCTTGTGGGTTCAGAGATGAGCCGTCTTGGTTTTGATGTTCAAGTGGCTGTCTATGGCTCGGTCTCGCGGGACACATGGCTTACACATGAAAAGGACATCGACCTCTTTGTCAAGTTCCCGGCAAAGTATTCGAAAAAGGAACTTGAAGATGCTGTGACCCTTGTTGGAGAAAAGATTCTAACTGGTCTTGAGAAGCGTTTTGCCGAGCACCCCTATGTGAGAGGCATCTTTTCAGGCCATCCAGTGGAGATCGTGCCCTGCTATCGTGTGGAGGATGCTAAAGATCGGATTTCCGCTGTGGATCGGACTCCTTTTCACGACCGTTTTGTGAGGGATAATCTGGGCGGGCGGCATGGTGATGTCCGACTTCTCAAACAGTTTCTTCGTGGCATCGGCTGTTATGGGGCTGAGGCCAGGGTTGAAGGCTTTTCAGGCTATCTCAGTGAACTTCTTGTGATACGCTACGGCTCCTTTGAAGCTGTGCTGAAGGCTGCGTCTGAGTGGAAGCGCCCGGCTTCTATTGATCTGCTCGGAGATGGAGATGGGGCGAGATTTCCCGGCGACCCCCTGATTGTGATCGATCCCACCGATCCGCAGCGAAACGTTGCTTCAGCCCTTTCACTTCAGAATTTCAGTCTCTTTACATTTGCGGCAAAGCAGTTTCTGAAATCGCCGAAGGAATCGTTTTTCTTCCCAAAAAAGAGGGTACATTCCAAAGATGTGCTTGCAGGCCTTCTCAGGCGCCGTGGCACAGAGATAATCCAGGTGTCATTTCAAACGCCGAGTGTCATCGACGACATCCTTTATTCGCAGTTGAAAAAAGCGGTTAAACTTTTTGAGCAAATGCTTGTGAAATCAGGTTTCACAATTTTAAACTCTGGGAGCAGCGCCGGCGAAAACACGGTTCTAGCATTCGAGCTGGAGCACCGCGTGCTTCCAAATGCAAGGCTTCATTTCGGCCCACATGTAAACTCGAAAAACGAATTAGATTTTGTGGAAAAACACCGGGAGTCGAAAAAAGCGCTTGGCCGTCCATTTATTCGCGGAGAGCGCTGGGCTGTCTTTGTAAAACGGGAAACACCAGATGCAGCGGACTTTTTCAAACAATTCATCTCATCAAAGAAATTGAAGAAAAAAGGTGTTCCCAGCTATATCGCCGCATCCATTGAAGCCGGATTTGAAATCGCAATCGGCGAATCAGTCTTTGAAAACAATCGAGAGTTTTACACTCAGTTTCTAGACCCAAAGTTTCCATGGGAGAACAGCGATGTTTGAAAGCCTGAGCGAAGTTAAGGGTGTGGGTGAAAAGATCCGAGGCACGCTCACATCACACTACGGGTCTGAAGAAGCGGCGCTCAAAGCGCTGCAAAACGGTGAATATGAAGGTCTCATCGCAGCAGGTATCACGCTTCCAAAGGCAGTGGAAATCGCGCGATTTATTGAATCAAAACGGCTGGGCTTTTCATATGCAAATGCATTGAAAACGGGTGAGGCACGGGAGATATATTCTCGTATAATGGATGTTCTTCGCAGCTATCCCCAGACAGACTACGGCAAGGTTGGTGTCGGCCTATTCCACCCTACACTGGACAAAGCGGAAATCGCCCGCAGGAACCGCTACACCGCAGGCTGCGCAGGATTGGTCCGGCGCATAGGAGATAAAACAACTAGAATCCAAAAGCTGCTAAAACAGATCACGCCCCTTGCAGAAGGCGACCCCACGCTGAGAGATCTCATCGCAACAGAAGACCCTGAAATATTCTCTCAGCTTAAATCTGCGCTCAAGCAGAAGGGGAACATAATCTTTGTGGAAGACCTGTCGGATCTGGAGTTTTTCAGAGACTCTGAATTTGTGCGCTATGTTCAGAGAAACGCAATTTTCGCAGGCAGCGCACTTGAGCTTGAATGTGTTGAACCAGTCTATGAAGACGACCTCTTATCAATCGCTCCTGAAATCGTGCTATCATTCTACGGCGCGAACCGGGAATGCATCCTCGCAGCAATAGAGCTTGCAGCAATTGCCGGCGACCCTGAGATGAAGAATCTTTCAAAACCGCTTTTAAGCGAGGTTGAAACCATCAGCCGCCTGAGCCATAGCGGCGTAGACCCCGGCATTTCAAGGGAGCTGAAAAGTCTGAAACAGGCGCTTGACCAGATCGACAGCGCGGCGCAAAAGGCTCTGGAGCTTGCGAATAAAGCGGTCACACTTAAAATGTCTGAAATGAGCCTCGACGGAAGAGGACTTCTAGAACTTCTCCGAACAGCGCAGTCCTCAGCACTGCTCTCAAGCCTTCCCGGCGAGTTCACTGAACTTGTTGAAACTGAGGCGCACGCCCATGAAGGCCTGCTTGCAGACACATTAGAGCTTGACAAAAGACTTCTTCACAGAGTCTTCTCCACAGACAACCTCCCCCTTGAACTTGACACAGACCGGCTCACCGAGCTTAAAGAACATCTTTCAGGCGAGCAGCTCAGGCTTGAATACACGCTTAAAAAGCAGATTGCAGGGAGGCTTTCAGACCACACCACACACGTTAAAGGGCTTGTTCGAAAGGCGATGGAGCTTGATCTCAGACTCGCAGTTGGACAGTTCACTATTGACTACAGTCTTAAACCACCGGTAATCCAGAATCAGCCGGCAGTATCATTCACCGGCGGTAGAAATATTTTTTTAAAAGGTGAGATCCAGCCAATCAACTATGTGGTCGGCGGGTCCACTGACTTTCCGGGCCACGGTGAACGAGCCGTTGTTATCACAGGCGCGAACTCAGGCGGCAAGACCACACTGCTCGAACTCATCCTGCAGACAGCAGTCCTCGCACAGACAGGCTTTGGCGTGCCATGTGAAAAAGCCAGGTCTACATTATTTCAAGAAATCTATTATTTCGGCAAGGCCAAGGGCGATGACGCCGGCGCCTTTGAAACACTGCTCAAAACATTTGAAGGAATCTCAAAAACCCAGCGGAAACGAATCATACTTGCAGACGAAATTGAATCCATCACCGAGCCCGGCGCCGCCGCAAAGATTCTGGCCGGGCTTTTAGACTGGTTCAAAGAAGATGAAAACACGCTCATCGCAGTTGTAACACACCTCGGCGAGGACATCAAAGAACAGGTAGGAGCGGGCGTTCGAATCGATGGGATCGAGGCAACAGGACTCGACGAAACGCACAATCTCATAGTGGACCGTAACCCAACACTTGGAATGCTCGCAAAATCCACGCCTGAGCTTATACTCGACCGCTTGAGCAGAAAAGCAGATAAACAAGGAAAAGGACTCTACCGCGCTATTCTTGAGCGCTTTAAAAAATAGCGAAACACCACACGCCATAAAGTTGCGCTAGAAACCTTTAAATACCGTGAAAAGGTAATAGGTTTTGACACTTTTAGGAGGACTAATATTGGAAAGCATTATAGGTGAGGCAGTTAAACGGGGCGAAAGCTCATATAAATCAAAATCTGAGAGCAGCCGGTCCAGAAGCAAGATTGACATGGAGCTTGAAGATATACTCTCAGAGCTCAGATCACGAATCATTGTAGTGGGGTCAGGCGGCGCAGGATGCAACACCATAAATCGGCTCATGGAGATAAGTGTGGACGGGGCGACAACAATCTCTATGAACACCGATGCCCAGGACCTGTTATATGACTATGCCGATGATAAGATCCTCCTGGGGAAGATGCTTACAAAAGGCCTTGGCGCCGGCAGCATGCCCCAGATAGGTGAGGAAGCGGCAATCGAAAGTGAAAAGGACATTGAAAAATCCGTTCAAGGCGCGGACATTGTATTTTTAACCTGCGGACTTGGAGGAGGCACCGGCACTGGAAGCCTACCGGTCATTGCAAACATCGCAAAAAAGACGGGCGCGCTCACAGTTGCAATCGTTACATTCCCCTTTAACATGGAAGGCGTGCGCAGAAAGGAAAACGCTGAGATGGGCCTTGAAAAACTAAGGCGTGAAACTGACACTGTAATTGTTATTCCAAATGATAAACTCCTGGAAATCGCACCTCGACTCCCTCTTGAATCAGCATTTAAGGTTGCCGACGAAATACTTGTCAGAGCGGTTAAAGGTATAACCGAGCTCATTACTAAGCCCGGTCTAATTAACCTGGATTTCGCTGATGTGCGAACAGTGATGGAAGGCGGTGGAGTTGCCATGATCGGCATGGGCGAGAGCAACTCTGAAAACCGTGCGATTGAAGCCATTGAAAAAGCGATAAACAGCCCGCTGCTCTCAGTAGACATTACAGGCGCACGGGGCGCGCTCATAAATATAATCGGCGGCGGAGACCTCACACTGGAAGAATCTGAAAAAGTGGTTGAAGTTGTATCACGACGGCTTGATCCCAAGGCAAATATTATCTGGGGCTCAATCATCGACCAAGACCTTGAAGGCGTGCTTCGTGTGATGCTTGTAGTCACAGGTGTTCGCTCACGTCAGATTGTCGGTCAGCGTATGCAGGTTACGCCTGAGGAAAAAACTCTTAAACAAGAGCTTGGAATAGACTTCATCGATTAAGCAGGATAAAAGTACTATGGAACTTTCAGATATTTCAGGCTATGTGCGGGGCACTTTGAAGAGCTGGGAGCGCGTAATCAAGCTCTCACGAAAACCCCGCAGACAAGAGTTTATCGCAATAACCAAGGTAACAGGCCTTGGCACAATCATCGTAGGATTCATGGGATTTACAATCAGAATGATTGTGCAGATGATTACTAGGATTGCCTGAGCAGAGTTGAACACCGCCGGTTCAGCAGTAGTATCCCGAAATAATTTAACACTTTCTGCTACTTCTCTTATGAGGAAGTTAAATAATCGGAAGGTGCGTTGGATTGTCCGGGAGATTGATCAGGGTCGAAGCATGTCTAGTGCGGCTCGTGTTC
>BDTI01000104.1 GCA_002923215.1 archaeon BMS3Abin16
CCAGGCAATCCACTTCGGCACAAAATCATCAGACATAACAAATCACACCTCAACTAGGCAAGAACTTATTTAATGTTAACGTCAAGGTCTGAAATGGATTGCGAGTAATAATTATCTAATCACAGGCTTCCGACCACTATCCTGAAACACACACTACAGAGGAGGATGCTTTTAGGTCCAGTCGGTTATGTATGCGTTTTGAATAACGTCTGGAGCAGTTTTCTTGACTGTTGTGACCTGGCCGTTTCTCGGTTGAACCGTTAGAATAAAAGTGTCACCTGAGTCAATATTCAGATCACCCCCATCTTTAGCTGGATACCACAGTTCCGCTGTTTCACCAGATTCAAGGATGGAGTTGCCTGTCACATTTTGGATGAAGTTATATGAGAAATTCAGGTTGCTTGCGCCTGTTGAGGATATACCGCGGTAATATGTGCTACCCGATTTAAAGCTTAAAATGAGATCGCTCATGGCAATTGCTCCGCTGCCTGCCGCGAGCTGAACTGTGAGCCCGACAGAGGTTATGTTTCGGTCAGATCCTGAGTCGCTGGAATAGCCCAATGCCTGTATAACCTTTATCTGTGTTGAGACTTCACTTGTTGCCTCTTCACCTGTTGCTGTAGCCTTCGTCTGCAGCGTTCCAGAAGTCCTTAAAAGAACACCGGCGGCAACGGCGGCGACTAGAATCATTGTAATAAAAACAATCAGAGTACCTATCCCTACTTGCCCGCGGTTGTCTCTGAGAAAGCAGCCGATATTTTTCTTCATTCACTAAGCCTCGGTATATAGCATTCTTAAAAGGTGAGTCTTCAAAAAAGAAGGGGAGTAATAACACTATATACGTGGTTATAACCTGCTTAATAACAGTTTAATATAAAAAAATTGATGCTGCCAGAGGGGGTTAAAGAGGACACACGCCTTGGTATATCCTGAGCCGGGCAATAATCAGATGGGAGCATAAATTCCCTTCATTGGACGAGCTTCAACTTGACTAATAGAGGGATTGAACAGTCCGCTACACCTTCGTTTGTAGCTACCCAGAACATGCATTTTTCTCGGCGACAAACTTCAAAGCCATTGAAGGCTGCTGTAAAAAAAAGGACAATAGAGTATATCCATCTTTCAACCACCTCTCATAACTCAGATTCAAATCAGGAAATATAAAGTTATCTGGTAAGCCTGCTTTGACGTTTTTTATTTGAAGACAGGGACTAGGTTTTTTTCAGAATCTCTAAGACCCTGTTTTTTGTTGTGTTTGTTATATTGTTCACAGACCGGAGGAAGGTTTCACCAGTATTTTTCACTGTTTCAGAATAGATAACCCCCACAACCACAGCAGCGACAATGACTCCTCCAACTATCAAGATATATTCTATTGCCGCTTGACCCCGGTCTTCATCAAAGAACCCCATGTTCAAACTTCTCCTTTGTTCATAATATTCTGGGAGGGTTAACAAGTGCATGCAAAAAAGCCGAGACAGGGCGAGAACCTTTTTGAGGTCTTTTATATGGGTGGTTGTGGCTTTTGAATAAAGTGGGGGGAGAGTTTATTCTGAGAATACATTAAAATTAAGAATTATCTTCTAAAATTTTTAAGAAAAATCCAATTCTTCAACATAAATGAAGTTCCTTTGCGCTCCGGAGGGATTTATGGGAGTTCCATTTGGTTTTTTTAAATCCTTATAAGAATAGTTAGTGACTTCTACATTTTCAATTTTAGTCCAAACCCTCCAAACCCAGCCGTCGTTTTCATACTTCTGCCGGTTTTCACTGTAATCTGTACATGCTTTTTCTGGTTCAGGACATTCCATTCCATCCACATCGTATTCCAAATCTGAACAAGATAGTATCAACAAAAAATCTTGACCGGAGGAATGCGTATATAGCTTGAATTTCTTATTTTTAAATTTTCTAGCCATGTTTTCCGCCATTAGATAGTCCCACTGAACCCATCTATAACCCTCGTCACGAATAACAGGTTCCTTAATACCAAACAATGCTAATGGCATCTTTTCACACCCCTTAACTTCATTTAAAACAAACATCCATATAAATGTTTTGAGATGAAGTCTGTTGTCGTCCTTGAGTTTTGACTGTTCTGGCCCAGTGTAGCTAGTAAGTTTTATATATAAGTATAAGACATGAGATTCCTATAATTCTAAAGAACATTTTAAGGAGGAATGAAAAACATGTCATCGCAATTGAGCGGACAGCCTATATTGATACTAAAGGAAGGGGTAGAACGTAAGAGGGGCAGAGATGCCCAGAGCACGAACATCATGGCAGCCAAGGTGATTGCCGATACTGTGAAGAGCACGCTTGGACCACGTGGAATGGACAAGATGCTTGTCGGAAGCATGGGCGATATTGTGGTTACAAACGATGGTGCCACGATTCTCAAAGAGAT
The DNA here is from genome assembly GCA_002923215.1 of archaeon BMS3Abin16. Classification (GTDB taxonomy): domain Archaea; phylum Hydrothermarchaeota; class Hydrothermarchaeia; order Hydrothermarchaeales; family SZUA-236; genus SZUA-236. The sequence continues at coordinate 2,408 of BDTI01000104.1, forward strand.
TGATATTGAGCATCCAGCCGCGAAGATGATGGTTGAAGTTGCTAAGACCCAGGAAAACGAGGTCGGCGACGGAACGACCACCGCCGTTGTACTTGCAGGCGAGCTTCTTAAAAAGGCGGAGGATCTTATTGAGCAGGAGATCCATCCAACTGTTATTGCCAAAGGTTATCGCATGGCTGCGACCAAGGCCAAAGAAATTGCGACAGAGGCCTCTGTTGATATCAGTGTTGATGACGACGAGATCATAAGAAAAGTTGCTATGACCGCGATGACGGGCAAGGGAGCGGAGAAGGCAAAAGAGCTTCTGGCAGATATTGTTGTTGAGGCTGTGAAGTCTGTTTCTGTTGTTAAAGGCTCTGAGGTCACAGTTGATAAAGACCAGATCAAGCTTGAGAAAAAAGAGGGCGAGGGGATTGAGAATACCGAGCTTATCCGCGGTGTTGTGATTGATAAAGAGCGTGTGCACAGTGCCATGCCTAAGTCGGTTAAAGACGCGAAGATCGCGCTTGTGGATTCGGCGATGGAAGTGAAAAAGACAGAGATTGATGCCAAGATAAATATCACTGATCCAAATCAGCTTCAGGCGTTTCTCGATGAGGAAGAGGGAATGCTTAAGGATATGGTGGAGCGGGTGAAGGATTCCGGTGCCAATGTTTTGTTTGCGCAGAAGGGTATTGATGATCTGGCCCAGCATTATCTTGCGAAGGCAGGTATCTTCGCGATTCGCCGTGTGAAGGAGTCTGATATGAAGAAGCTTTCCAAGGCGACTGGCGCAAGGATTGTGTCAACCCTTGATGATCTTTCTTCTGACAATCTGGGTGTTGCAGGTCTTGTTGAAGAGGTCAAGATCGGTGACGATGCGATGACCTTTGTTCGGGATTGCAAAGACCCTAAATCTGTAAGCATCCTTGTTCGGGGCGGGACTGAGCATATTGTTGATGAGGTTGAGCGCGCCCTTGATGATGCGATTGGCGTTGTTGCCAGTGTCTTTAGGGATAAGAAGGTTGTTTCCGGCGGCGGTGCTGCAGAGGTTGAGATTGCCCGTGGTCTGCGTGAGTATGCGAAGGGTGTTGGCGGTCGTGAGCAGCTTGCCATTGAAGCGTATGCTGATGCCATGGAAGTAATCCCACGCGCCTTGGCTGAGAATGCGGGTCTTGATCCGATTGATGTGATTGTTGAGCTGCGTTCTGAGAATCAGAAGCGTGGTGCTAAGATCGGTATCGATGTCTTTGATGGGAAGGCCAAGGATATGTATGCAGAGGGCATTATTGAGCCCTTGAGTGTGAAGACGCAGGCGATTGATTCGTCGAGTGAGATTGCGGTGATGATTCTACGCATTGATGATTTGATCGCTGCTTCTTCGCTTGGCGGAGGCGGCGCTGGCGGCCCGCCTGATATGGGTGACATGGGCTATTAAAGCCCTTTTCCCCTTCTTTTTTTCTTTCTTTTTTTGGTTATTTTTTTTAATATTTTTTGATTCTGTTATACCTATTTACATTATAGTAACAAAAAGTTATTAAACTATTGACGGTGGACAACAAGAAAGAAAAATATAAATAGAAATAAAGAGAAAAAATAGACTAGAGGGAAACTTAAAAAAATCTTTCGAGGTGAGATGAAAAATGTTGTATCCACTACGTGAAATCGAACGGCTTGACAGACGGATGAACCGCCTGATTCAAGACATTTGGGGAAGCGAATCGGAAACACCGCAGCTAACAGGGGCAAGCACGTCGCTACCGGCCGTAGCAACAGGCTGGAGAATGCCAGCTGTAGACATCCAGGAGAAAGACAAAAAAATCGTGGTAACAGCCGAAATACCTGGAGCGACCAAAGACGACATCCAGATAAACATCAGTGAAAACAGGCTGGAGATAAAAGCCGAAACCAGGGAGGAGAAAAGCGAGGAAAAAGAAGGCTATGTCTACAAAGAGCGCAGGCATGGAAGCTTCTATAGAAGCCTTGAACTCCCGGCAAATGTAAAGGCAGACAAGGCAAAGGCCAGCTACAAAGACGGTCTACTGAAACTGGACCTCCCAAAATCCAAAGAGACAAAGAAAACAACGATTAAGATAGAATAGCGGAGACGTGTATTGTGAAGGAAGGAAAAGAGCTCAAAGTAGCGGAAGCAAAGCAAGGAGACATCGGCAGAGGCGTTGCCAGAATCGACCCTGAAGCAGCCTATGCGCTAGGAGTTACATCAGGCGACATCGTTGAAATCGAGGGTAAACGGCGCACAGCAGTGGTCCTCTGGCCAGGCCTCCCGGCCGACGCCGGCGGAGAGTTCATCAGAATCGACTCCACGACAAGGCGAAATACGGGCGTGCGAATCGATGACAAAGTAAGGGTTAGAAAAATCAATGCAAAGCCTGCTGAGAAGGTGAGGCTCGCGCCCACAGAAGAGCTGCGAATCATAGGCGGCGAAGACTATCTCAAACGGTTTTTAGAAAACAGAGCGCTTGTGCAGGGCGATCAAATCGATATCAACGTAATGGGGCGTAAAATCGATCTGCGCGTGGTGAAGGTTAAACCCAAAGGCGACGCGCTCATCGTAACACCTGACACAGTAGTCGAGCTCAGTGAAAAGCCGGAGGAAGTCTTAGAATCACGGATCCCGCAGGTGGCCTATGAAGACATCGGCGGGCTTACAAACGAGATTCAAAAGGTCCGCGAGATGATAGAGCTGCCCCTTAAACATCCTGAGCTTTTTGAGCGGCTTGGAATCGAAGCGCCGAAAGGCGTGCTGCTCCACGGTCCTCCCGGAACAGGTAAAACACTTCTGGCGAAGGCTGTTGCAAGCGAAACCGAGTCATCATTCTACGATATCTCAGGCCCGGAGATTATGAGCAAGTTCTACGGCGAGTCTGAGGAGAATCTGCGAAAGAAATTCGATGAAGCAGAGGAGAACGCGCCTTCCATCATATTCATCGATGAAATTGATTCTATCGCGCCTAAACGCGAGGAGGTTACAGGCGAGGTTGAACGCCGTGTTGTAGCACAGCTGCTCTCGCTTATGGACGGGCTTAAAAGCCGTGGGAAAGTGGTTGTCATCGGCGCGACTAACCGGCCCAACGCACTGGACTCTGCGCTTCGGCGCGGCGGCAGATTCGACCGGGAAATCGAAATCGGTATTCCGGATCAAAAGGGCAGGCTTGAAGTCCTGCAGATCCACAGCCGTGGCGTGCCCCTTGAAGAAGGCCTGAGCCTTGAAGAGGTGGCAGCGTCAACACACGGATTTGTAGGCGCTGATCTAGAAGCTCTTGTAAAAGAAGCGGCTATGAAGGCTCTCCGTCGTGTTCTGCCTGAGATGGATCTTGAGGCTAAGAGCATTCCAGCCGAGATACTCGATAAAATCATTGTTTCAAAAAAAGACTTTTTAGAGTCTCTTTCAGAGGTTGAGCCCTCAGCGCTCAGAGAGGTTTTTGTAGAGGTTCCCAATGTTTCCTGGGATGATGTGGGCGGCCTTGAAGAGATCAAGCGTGAGCTACGCGAAAGCATTGAATGGCCGTTGAAATACACTGAGGTCTTTGAAAAGCTGAAGGCTAAAAGCCCTAAGGGGATTTTACTTTACGGCCCGCCTGGGACAGGTAAAACACTTCTTGCGAAAGCGGTTGCCAATGAATCTGAGGCAAACTTCATCTCAATCAAGGGGCCGGAGTTTTTGAGTAAATGGGTTGGTGAGAGTGAAAAAGCTGTTCGAGAGACATTTCGAAAGGCGCGGCAGGCGTCGCCTACTGTGATATTTCTCGATGAGCTTGACGCTGTTGTTCCGGCGCGTGGCCTTGGGGCGGACAGCCATGTAACTGAGCGTGTTGTAAGCCAGATTCTCACTGAGCTTGATGGGCTTGAAGAGCTGAATAACGTGGTTGTAATCGCGGCGACAAACAGGCCTGATATAATTGATCCGGCACTTCTTCGGCCCGGCAGATTTGACAAGCTCATCGAGGTTCCGCCGCCAGGCAAAGAGGCGCGAGAGGCGATATTCAAGATTCACCTCGAAGGCAAACCGGTTTCCAAAGATGTTTCTCTTGAAACTTTAGCAGCAGGAACAGAAGGGTTTACAGGAGCCGACATCACAGCGATTGTGAACGAGGCAACAGCCCTTGCAATCCGTGAGTATGTGGACAGCGGTGAAGAGGATTTGGATAAAGCCATGCTTAGAAAAGAGCATTTTACCCAGGCTCTTGAGCGCTTCAGATCTTCGAGGGAAAAGGTCTCAGCCGCAGCGCTTCCACCCATGAGCGGAGAGGGATGAGATAGCAAAGTTTTTATCTCACACCATTGATTATTTATCATGGATATTGAGCTTAAGGTAACTGAGGCTTTGAAAAACGATGTGGGACGGGGCGTTGTCAGGCTTGACACAGCTACGCGAAACACGCTCAAGATCGCTGCCGGAGACTTTGTCGAGGTTGCGGGCAAGAAGTCGACAGGTGCAATTGTCTGGCGGGCCTACGCAGAGGATGAGGGGCTTGGAATCGTGCGAATGGACGGAATTCTCAGGCAGAACACCCTGGTTTCTCTCGGTGACAAAATCATCATTCGAAACGCCACTGTGAGTGAGGCGAAAAAAGTAGTCATATCACCAGCGCAGCCGATCCGGTTTTCCGCAGGATTCGGTGACTTCATCAATCGCAGGCTTTTGGGCCGGCCTGTGGTCAAGGGTGACAAGATCATTGTAGGTGTTTTGGGGACGACGCTTCCCTTTTTTGTGGAGCAGACCACGCCCGGCGGGATTGTGCAGATAACATCTCATACTAATGTGGTTGTAAAGGAGAAGCCGAGCGAGGTTGAAAAGCTTGCCATATCCAGTGTTACATATGAGGATATTGGCGGGCTCGGTGATCAGATCGAGCGCATCCGCGAGATGATTGAGCTGCCCTTGAAGCACCCGGAGCTGTTTGAAAAACTGGGTATCGAGCCACCCAAGGGAGTGCTGCTCCACGGTCCGCCAGGCACAGGTAAGACTTTGATTGCAAAGGCTGTTGCAAATGAGACTAACGCCTATTTCATCTCTTTAAACGGCCCGGAGATTATGAGCAAGTTCTACGGCGAGTCTGAGGAGAATCTGCGAAAGATGTTTCAGGATGCAGAGGAGAACGCGCCTTCCATCATATTTATAGATGAAATCGATGCAATTGCACCGAAGCGTGAAGAGGTTACAGGCGAGGTTGAAAGGCGGGTTGTCGCGCAGCTCCTCGCGCTTATGGACGGGCTTAAGGGCAGGGGTAAACTCATTGTTATCGGTGCTACAAACAGGCCGAACGCCTTGGACTCCGCACTGCGACGGCCTGGCAGGTTTGACCGTGAAATTGTTATCGGCGTTCCGAATAAAAAGGGGCGCAACGAAATATTGCAGGTTCACACACGGGGAATGCCAATATTCCCTGAATCCGAGCCGGGGCTGATCAAACACAGCCTCAGCGACTGGAACAAGGCGGCGGCAGGTAAAATCGAAAGGCTTGGCGAAGTACGGTCTCATATCCAGAGCGCTAAGTATCTTTCTGAAGTTGAATCATTTATAGAGACGTTACCTCGGCCTGAGCAGGAAGAGCTTTCACGTATACTTGGGCGTCAGATGCAAAGTGGCGACGGAGTCTTTGACCCTGCTGTTATCACCTCAAAAATCGATGATCTGATTTTAAAGCTTGAAGGTGAGGTGGACAAAAGATCCCGGCAGCTGGAATTGCTGTCAACCATAAAAGATGGTGACGCTCACAGTGTGCTTGAAGGCTTTTCCGAAGAAGACAGATCAGATATCCATCGGACTTTGATGAACAGTTTTCTAAATGAGCTGGGTGATGTAACCCATGGTTTTGTGGGCGCAGATATCGAAGCGCTTGTGAAAGAGGCGGCTATGAACGCGCTTCGACGTATGCTTCCGCGAATCAACCTTGAAGAAGAGGCTATTCCGCCTGAGGTTTTGGAGAAGCTTGAGGTTACAAGATCCGATTTTCTCGACGCCCTGAAGATTGTTGACCCCTCGGCGCTGAGAGAGGTTTTTGTAGAGGTTCCTGATATCTCATGGGAGGATGTAGGGGGGCTTCCTGATATTAAGGAGACTCTTCGGGAGGTTGTTGAATGGCCTATCAAACAGCCCAAGGTCTTTGAAGAAATGGGCATCAAACCGCCGAAAGGCGTTCTTCTCTACGGCCCGCCGGGAACAGGTAAAACGCTTCTTGCGAAAGCGGTTGCCAATGAGACTGAGGCGAATTTCATCTCAATCAAGGGGCCTGAGGTTTTGAGCAAGTGGGTGGGTGAGAGTGAAAAAGCGGTTCGCGAGATTTTTAAAAAGGCACGTCAGGCCGCGCCGTGCATCATCTTCTTCGACGAGATCGACGCCATAGGATCTAGGCGGGGTGAGGAATCCGGGTCAAAAGTGGGCGAGCGGATGGTAAACCAGATACTCACTGAGCTTGACGGGCTTGAAGAGCTCTATGGCGTGGTTGTTATCGGTGCGACTAATCGGCCGGATCTCATTGACCCGGGGCTTCTGCGTCCGGGCAGGTTTGACAAGCACCTGCTGGTTCATGTACCGGATTCTGAGGCGCGTCTGGAAATATTTCGGATTCATACGAAGGACATGCCGCTTGCAACAGATGTTGATCTGAAAGGTCTTGCCAAAAAGACTGTGGATTGGGTTGGTGCTGATATTGAAGCTGTGTGCCGGGAGGCTGCAATGATTGCACTAAAGGAAACCCGTGATAAAGGCGGGCATCTGCGCTCGAAGAAGGTGACCTTAAAGCACTTTGAAAAGGCGCTTGAGCGGGTTAAACCCAGTGTTACCCGTGAGGTTAAAAAGTTTTATGAGCGTTGGGAGCGTAAATATGAGGTGGGCCCAGCCGAGGAATTAGTTTATCTACATTAATGAAGGTGAGAATGTGACTGAAGCAAGTGCCTATGTTGTTGAGGAAATTGAGGAAAAACTTGAATCCAGCGTGAAGATGCTTTTGAGCGCTCTGCGCAAGAGCCGCAGGTCGATTAGCGGTAAAAAAGACCTTGCATCTTATGAGCAGGGTTTAGAGGGTGTTCTCAGGCTTTTTGACAAAACAGTTGAAGAGTATCCTGAGGATCAGGAGCTAAAAAAGATCGTAGATAGGTTTTCCTCTTTTTACTCGGAGAAGGGGCTTATCGATGAGCAGGCCCAGAAGGAGAAGCTTTCAAACATTTCCAGTGATCTGAAGTCTCTTATACAGTGGCGTAAGCTGGAAACCGCCCACGGCCGCACACTCGGTTTTTCTGATTTTAGAAGCCTTCGCAGCGAGTCAAAGAAGAGGTAAAAATTGATATGGGATTTTTCGGTACTGGCGCATCGTTTTTCGCAGACTTCAGCCTAATTTTTCAGGCAGTGATTCTCGGAGCCTTTATTGTAGGCTGGCGCAGGGTGCTTGAAAAGCGCATAGCCGAGCATCAGAAGATCATGACCACGGCCTTTGTGTTAAACGTCGTCTTCGTAGGAAGCTACATGATTAAAAGCCTGCTTTCCGAGGGTTCAACAGGCTTTATCGGCCCTGATTCTGTGAAGGACTTTATTTATCTGCCCACGGTGATTGTTCACGGGATAGCGTCTCTACTCGCCTTTACCCTTGCCGGGCTCACAGTCTACTACGGCTACACCCGGTCGGTTGTGAAAAAGCGCAGGATTTTTCCAAAACCTATGCAGAGAACCACGCATCGCATCATTGGAATCCTCACAATCGGCACTTGGACGCTTTCATTTCTCACAGGCATATCCGTCTACATCTTACTTTATGTCCTCTATCAATGACGCAACGGAAGAGAACTGGGGGCGCGGGCATTTCAGTTGTTTTAGATACTGGCGCAATTCTCGCTGGAATAGATTTAGCCGGTGACAGCAGGTATTATATTACGCCGCTCGCCTTTGCGGAGCTGATAAATCCTAACGCCAGGTTGAAGGCTGAGATCGCAGCAAGCGAAGGCAGCCTGAGCATATCCGCGCCAGATCCAACCTGGATTGAAGAGGTTGGAAAAACCACAGCCCGTCTGGGTGAAAGCGAGGCTCTGTCACCTGCCGACGTTGAAACACTCGCCCTCGCATTGCAGCTCAGATCAGAGGATGAAACCCTGATCCTTGCAACAGACGACTACGCAGTCCAAAACACAGCAAACGCGCTAAATATTAAATTCAGACCGATCACAGAACAGGGCATCAAAAAACAACTCACCTGGACCTACATCTGCACCGGCTGCAGACGGGAGTATGATAAAGCGCAGCCCCACTGCGAAGACTGCGGAAACATCGTGAAAAGAAGGGTGAAACGCCCGCCTCGCTAAAAACTCAAAACCGTAAATTGTCATCGATTAATACCCCCTCCACCTTTACATGTGAAGGGCAATAAAGTTTATATCCTGATGGAGGTCTATGTGTTTGAGTGAGTAGGTGGAGAGCAGATGATTGGTGAATACGTTTCGAGCCTAGATAAGATTAAAGGAAAGCGTCTTTACATATTGCTTGGTTTAATTGTTACATTGGGTTTTATAATCCGTTATAACCCGTTTCTACATCGACTGACCCTTAGCGACACATATTATCAGTTCAGCATTGTTAAATCGATTCTGCTCAATGGCCGTGCTCCCGCAAGCTTGACTTTAGCCGACTACCCCGGAGGCAAAAATCTTCTAAATGACCCATTATTATTACCTTATTTCATCGCATATACCTACAAGTTCCTGCAGCCCCTTGGCGTTTCTTTAACCAGTTATATGGTTGCTTTCCCAGCCTTCTTCGGAGCCCTGGCCGCTGTGCCGCTCTATTTTCTGGCACGAGAGTTTTTTGATACGAAAACAGCAGTTCTAACATCACTGGTGTATGTTGTTCTCCCGGCATCAATTGATCGGACATTTGCCGGACTTGTTGAAAAGGAAAGTCTCGCCGCAATAACTGTTTTGATCTGGCTCTATCTGTTCATCAGATCAGCAAGAGAGTTTGACTTAAGCAGTAGAAAAACCCTCGCCCTACCGGTTTTAAGCGGCATCTTCATGGGGCTATCATTTCTGACCTGGAGGGGTGTAGCATATTTTTCCCTTTTGATCGCACTTACAATTCTTATTCAGCTAGTCAGGGGAGTTGACAAGAAACAGGCCTATTCTCTGGCTATAATGGTGTTTTCAGGATATTTATTGTTAATCATTATTCAGCCAGCCGAGTTCACATTTCAAAAGTTTTTCCTTTACTATCGATTCGCTCCATTAACCTATCTCTCGCTTTTTGCCGTTGCAAGCACTTTATCCATAGACGTTAATAGATATTCAAAAAAGAAAGTTGAATCTCGATATGTAGTTGGACTATTTCTTTGTCTCTTTATCCTTTCAATCTTTTTGTTTAATCTTCAAAGTGAAATAAGCGAGATCTTAAAATCGCTTGTAAACCTTTTAAGGGGAGATAAGGTAGTTGCCACCGAAATCCAACGGGCTGCATCCGCAGGATACACAATCTCAAAAAACCCATTTTCCTTTTTAATCCTTTTCATCCCACTTGGATTATATTATTATATCGCGGAATCAAAAAGAGATTTTAGATTCAATAACCTCTTTGTCCTGGTTTGGTTTATTACAGCAGGTTATGCATCCATATTAAAAATACGCTTGTTCTTTATACTCGCACCAGTCGCGGCGATGATGATTGCCTATGGATTTTTCAAAGTCCTTGATGAAGCAGGAAAAAGAACGACCCTGGAGGGTGAAGAGAAATCCGGAAGCATGGCAGCTATATTGGTTGTGATCCTGATATTATCAATCTACGGCACAATCTCATCAGAAGTAGGTTTCGCAAGAGGGTTGAAAGAATATCAGTCTGAGAGGGTTGGGCATTGGGAAAACGCCTTGACAATACTTAAAGAAATCAGCCCTGAAAATGCCCTTGTAGTCGCATGGTGGGATTATGGATATGTTATACAAGGAGTGGGGGAGAGAGCTACAATCGCTGATCCAGGCGGGGGGGAGACTAGATGGAAGGACGTTGCCCGGATCCTGACTTCAAACGAAGATGATGCGCTGGAGATAATTAAAAAATATAATGAAGAGAATGTGCCGGTCTATGTGATTGTGAGCTTTGAAGAGTTTACGCTTGCAAACACCATTAATTTCAGGGCTGATGACAGCATGTATTTTTATGAGCATACCATTGAAAAATCCGGCAGCCGCGATGTGGATGAACAGGCGATAGACGAGTTTTTGGCCGCAAACAACATTGAATCCTATGCGATTGAAAACATCGGCAAATACTGGCGGATATGGTTCACAGGCTTTGTGCCCTCTGGAAATGAGGAGTACACACCTGACCCTGATATGAAGGATAAGCTGCTTCCGAAGATGCTGCCATTCAACACAGGCGCAGGAGCGGGACTTAAACATTTCAAACTTGTCTACAACGACGACAGCAACTACATCTTCATCTATCAAATGGTGTGAACAAAAAAATCACAGGTCATCTAAACATCATCGAATCGTGTTCAGAGGGCACTGGTTTGCTTTGAGAGATTGATGCTGCAAGCCGGTTGCGATCACGACTGATGGATTCAATCAGCAGACTCGCGATCCTCTGGATAAGCTCTTTTGGAAGCGGGCTCCCGCAACTCGGACAGCTAAGGTTTGTTTTCACATTCTTCGGCTCAAGGATTCCGCGGCCAACAAGATACCTGCGATCCTCCTCTGAAAGAATGCCGCAACCATCCATCTCCCGAAAAGTTTCAACGTATTTTTCTAGAGCCATGTAAATCAAATCTCACCGATTAAAAAAACTCGTCTGTTGCTATTAAAACCTTTCCACCCACCGTTTTCCACTCCACCTTTTAACTGTGCTCTGTGCCTTCGGCTATAGCCCAGCCAAAATGCGGCCCAAAAAATATTACCGGCAAAAACGTGGTCGAAAAAGATATTTCCCGCAATCGAACAACTGTGTTCGATTGAATTTTATTCGGTGTCGAGCAACTGAAAACGAGCATCAATAAATGCGAAGTTTGAAGGAGGGTGACAAATGGGCCCGGAGGGATTTGAACCCACGACTACCTGGTTTCTCACATTAGTTCGCAAGTTAGATATTGCTTCACTATTGTTATGAGCCAGGCGCTCTGCCAGGCTGAGCTACGGGCCCGCTGTTATTTTCTGTTTTTGATGTGTGGGAGGGGAAAAATCTGATTTTGTCTGTTTAAATAGGTTTCGTAAGCCTTGTTTCAGAAGGGGTTTTTACGCCTTTTTTGTGATGAATTCCTGGTGGAGTGCTTGGGCTGCTTTTTTTGCGTCTTTTTCCTCTACTACGCAGGATATGTTTACCTCTGACGAGCCCTGGGCGATCATGAGCACGTTTACATCAGCCTTTGAAACAGAGGTGAAGAGTCTTGCAGCGACTCCTTTTGTGCCTTTCATTCCAGCGCCGATTACAGCGATTATGGCCACGTCGTTGTTGTAGTCTACTCTGCGTACAATGTCTTTGTCTGCGAATTTTTCTGTTACAATCTTTATCGCCTTGTCAAGGTCCTGCGACTCGATAACAATTGAGATGTTTGCCTCTGACGAGCCTTGGCTGATCATAAGTATGTTTATCTTTTCCTCTGCAAGTGCGCTGAATGTTTTCGCCGCAACGCCTGGTACACCGATCATGCCCACACCTGAAATTGTGACAAGCGTTGCATGGGTCATGACGCTTACTGCTTTTACAACCTCGCGGGCTTTTTCCTGCTCTTTTACAATCAAGGTTCCGAGGCCGTCTGGGTTGAATGTGTTTTTCACCCGCACGGGCACGCCTTTTTCCATGGCCGGCTCAATGCTCTTTGGATGGAGTACTTTGCCTCCGAAGAAAGCCAGCTCCATCGCCTCGATATATGATATGACAGGTATCGTCTGCGCCTCAGAAACAAGCCTGGGATCGGTTGTCATTATCCCGTCTACATCAGTCCATATCCAGACTTCTTCCGCGTCGATTGCCGCACCTACTATTGCCGCTGTATAGTCTGAGCCTCCACGTCCAAGCGTGGTTATCCGTCCTAATGCGTCTCCGGAGATGAAGCCTGTAACCACGGGTACAGAGTCTTTGAGCAGGTTTTCAAGCCTCTCCTTAACAGTCTGCATGGTCGACTCCCAGATCGGCGATGCCTTCTCATACCGTGAATCTGTGATTATCCCTGCATCGTATCCTGTGAACCACACTGATTTTACTCCGCAGCTGTTCAGTGCACCACTTACAATAGGCGCTGAAAGCCGCTCGCCAAAAGAGACCACATATGCAGTTGATCTGGGTGTGAGCTCACCCACATAACGGATTCCGATAAGTATTTTTTCAAGCTCAAGCGAAAATCGCTCTAGTTCTATGAGCACAAGCTCAAGTTCTTTTTCAGAGAGCAGCTCACGTGCAACCACACGATGCCGTTCAAAGAGCTCGCCGATAAAAGATTTTATCTCCTCCTCAGACAGCTCTCCTTCTGAGATCTTCTGCGCCTGGCTGAAGAGCGTGTCCGTAACACCTGCAAGCGCTGAAACAACGACTACAACCTCATCGCCCTTGCGGCTGCCCACAAGCTTGCACACCCCCGCAATTCTCTGAGCATCCGCCAGAGAGGTGCCGCCGAACTTCATTACAAGCCTCATGGCATCCAACTACAAACTATCGCCGATATAAACCTTTTTAATCCAATAGAACAAGAATAAGGTATATGAAATCGTCAACCGCTATTTTGATTGCTGACCTTATCTTGGATTTTACAGCTATTGCAGGGTTTTTATATCTCCTGTCACAAGGCTATTTCACAGGGATCCAGGGAGAAGACCTAAATAAATTCTTCCTGATCACAGGCGCGGCAGGCCTTGCGCTAACAGGAGTTACAGTCTATCTAGTTATGAAGAGAGATTAACCCGTGTCCAGGGCTAAAATGCTGTCAATCATGGTTTGAAGATTTGCAAGCGAGTTGTCAGTACTCTTCATGTTCCCGTCAACAATCACCGTGGGCGTGCCCGTGAGCTTATAGCTGGTGGCAAGTCTTATATTTGATTCCACAACAGATGCTTTGGAACCTGAGCTAAGCAGATCGGAAAACACAGCCCTATCAAGCCCGATATTTTCAGCGATACCCGCAAGGATTTGAACATTGGTTATGTCTTTTCCCTCTTCATTGAATCCAGTGAAAAGAGCGTCTTTCATCTCATCGCCTTTTCCAAAGTCTTTTGCGATTTCATAGGCTTCAAGAGGGGGAGTAGAACTATCACGAAGCGGTATCCCTATATCGATCAACTCAATTTTGTCACCATATTTATTTTTCAACGCCGGCCACGTATCCTTGTGGAAAGTATAGCAATGGGGACAGGTAAAGTCAAAGAACTCGACAAGTGTAACCTTACCTGCGACGTGGGTGCTCGGCTTATCAGAAAAAAGCGTGTATTTACCGGCTATAACCGCTGGTGGAGGCGTCTCAATACTCGTGTCCCTGCCACCGCTAAAGATAAAATAACCAGCTAAAACCAGAATGACAACACCTGCTAAGATTAGCTTAGAATTTAAACCACCCTTCTCAGGAACATGATGCTCCACCCTCTCCAAACGCTCCTTCTTCTTCCACCTCTTCTTCGCCATACAAATGAAAACAAAGACATTAACAATTAAATATATTTCCCTCCGCAGGAGGCTCGGCCACTTCTTTTCAACGAAAAGAATTTACCAAGGGTAAAGGGCGTGCTACCCCCGCTCCATTCTTCCATTTGGTCGAATGGAGAAATAATTGAAAAAATGCAGCCAAAAAACTATGAGCAAAAACATGGTCGAAAAAGGGACTTTCCGCAATCGAACCAACCGTTCGATTGAAATTTTATTATTTCACATTTAGTGGAGGATTTGCCAAAGGCAAATTCGGGTTTCTTTCCACGCAGGGTTTCTTTACATGAAAGAAAGGCTGCCAGGGAAAGATTGATAAACTCTTTCTTTAAACTTGGGGGGATGAATGGTTTCCAGGAGGTTGAGGATTATAACGGTGATCTAGGCTTTGTAGAGTCTGAGATAGTGAGAATTGCCGGAAGCTTCGCGCCCCATCCGCTGGGAACTGCTTTTAAAGAATTGATTGAAGTGGGTGGAAAACGAATTCGGCCAATCCTTGTTGTGCTCGCATTTCGAAGCCTTGACGAAGGACGGGATATCAGCTATGCCGCGCCAATTGCCGTTGCAGTCGAGCTTATTCACACAGCAACCCTGATACATGATGATATTATTGATCGCAGCTCTAAGCGCAGGGGTGTTGAGACTGTGTTTAAAAAATGGGGTGAAGAAGCAGCGATTCTTGCGGGGGATCTGCTTTTTTCTAAGTCCTTCGGCCTCGTGGGTGTGCATGAGATAAACGAGCTTACAGAGATTATTTCAAATGCCTGCATCCGGCTTACAGAGGGGGAGATGCTTGAATATCGGCACACACAGAACCTGGGGCTTACAGAGGAGGTGTATCTTGAGGTTATCGAGCGTAAGACAGCGACTCTTTTTGAGGCGTGCACGCGCTGCGGCGCGCTGCTTGGCGGCGGCGGACCTGAAGAGGTTAAGGCCCTGGGCAAGTTTGGAAACTACCTGGGCGTGAGCTTTCAGATAATCGACGATATTCTTGATCTTACTGCTGACGATAAGTTCGGCAAGCCAAAGGCTATCGACATCCGCGAGGGCAAGGTTACAATTGCCGTTATCCACTCATTGAAAAACGCCTCAGAGGCGGACCGAAAAACTCTTGAATCGATTATGGATAAAAAGGTTAAGAGTAAAAAAGACATTGAAAAGGCAACCGAGATCATCACAGGCTCAGGATCGATTGACTACGCCTTTAAACGCGCTAAATACTATTCTGAAAAGGCAAAGGAAGAGTTAAGCATGCTTCCAGAATCAGAGTCGAAAAATAAGCTTTTAAAGATCGCTGACAGCGTTGTGATCAGGCCTTTCTAAAGAGGTTAAATGTATGGTTGAAGCCGTTGATAACTCGCTCATGGAGCTTCTTGAAAAAGAGATAATCGAGATACTTGATGCTAGAACAAGTCCCAAGACACTCTATGATTATATGCGGTATCACCTGGGCTGGATGGATGAAAATCTCAAGCCCATCGACCTCTACAGGGGAAAACGGTTCCGACCCATTCTCTGCCTGCTCGTATATTACTCGCTTAGCGGCGTCTATGATAAAGCCCTTCCAGCGGCAGCCGCAATCGAGTTGATACATAACTTCTCACTTATCCACGATGACATTGAAGACCGGGATGAAGAACGCCGTCACAGGCCTACTGTTTGGAAGATATGGGGCGATGCTCAGGCTATAAACGCGGGTGACGGTATGCATGTCTTGGCAAATCTCGCAGCCCTTAGACTTCGGGACATGATTGTTACAGATTCAAAGGTGCTTGAAATCCTGGGCATACTCAATGAAACGGTGATGGTTCTCTGTGAAGGCCAGTACCTGGACATCAGCTTTGAAACCCGCCGGGATGTTACATCTGCGGAGTATCTGGACATGATCTATCGTAAGACAGCGGCTCTAATCGAATCAGCCGTTATCTCTGGCGCGATTCTTGCAACAGAGGACAAAGCGGTTATCGAGGATTTCCGCATCTTCGGCCGAGACCTTGGAATGGCATTTCAAATACGCGACGACATTATCGGCACATGGTGTGACACTGAGAGCACTGGTAAACCTCAGGGCTCAGACATTGAAAACAAGAAGAACACACTGCCTGTAATCTACAACTTTGAAAACTGC